>JAAUUR010000300.1 GCA_012031045.1 Leptolyngbyaceae cyanobacterium SM2_5_2 | reverse complement strand
ACGAGAATGATCCTCGCCATTACCAAAGTTGGGTCGTTCCTGCGCCGCACTAGCCCTGGATGAATTGCCCCAGTTTTGGAAATTGTGCTGCGGGGTGACATGAGCCTGGTGGGTACCCGGCCACCCACCCCCGATGAGATTGAGCAGTACAACGTGCCCGAATGGCAACGCCTGGATGTTAAACCCGGCATGACGGGAGAATGGCAGGTGAACGGACGCTCCAGCGTGAAAAAGTTTGAGGATGTGATCCGCATGGACCTGAATTACCAGAAAAACTGGAGCCTGATGTACGACGTGCAGCTTATTCTTAAAACCATTGCCGTGCTGTTTTCTAAGAAAGCTGGCGCGGCCTAAGCAGAGGCAGCAGCCCGCGATACAGTAGGAGGGTTGGCGTTGTGTATCGCGGGTTAGAGCATTAACATGCTGGCGCAAGTTCTCGCTGTGGTGGTTGGATTGGGGAGTTTGGCCCTTTACCTAGCGGCATTTTTTTCCCTGAGGTTCACCGCAGGCACGATTTTTTTTGGAGCGGCGTCGGTCTGTTTTATGCGCTGGTGCTGTGGTTTTGTGCGGCCCAGGTTACAGCCACCGAATACCTGGGCCACCTGGCTAGTGTTTCTCTCCTGGGTTGGTTGGGCTGGCAAACCCTAACCTTGCGCCGTAAACGCACGCCGGTCGCCCTTCAAACCCCCTACTCTGAGGATTCCTGGTCAACCTTCTGGCAGGAGTTAAAAAACGCTGACTCAAGACTTTTTACGCCAAACTCCCCTGGGGCGATGGCTGCCCACCACCGCCGCCGCCGATAGCGCTCAGCAAGCTGCTGGGCTACGGGCGTCTGCGCTGAAGGATGTGGGGTACGAGCTTTTTGGATGATGTAGAGTCTTCTTTTGAGGCTACCGCCCCAAAAGCACCGGTTCTCTCAACGGTGCCTCAGTTACTAGAGCAGGCCTCAAACCCTACGCCTGTTGGTGGCCCTACAGCATCGTCCCAGGTGCGCCAACCGAGCAGCAACCGAGCTAAGGCTATGCCATCCTCCCCCAGACCCAAAACCTGGTGGCAAAGAACCCAGGTCGTTGTTGCCTGGACGGGGGAGCTAGTTAGCTCTATGACGGCTCCCAAGCCCAAGAAACCGATTATTGAGATTCCCCCCAGGGAATCGTCCATCAAGCCTAAATCGCCTGACAACAATGGCTCTGACCACCCAGACTCCGCCCCTGACACGGCCAAGGCAGCCGCCACTAGCCTCTATGACCCGTCATCTAATCTGCCTCAAGCCGTTAGCATTGTGGAGGCTCAGTCATCGGCCCCTGTGGAAGCCAGCGCCTTAGAATCCGGTACGTCATCAAATGACCTATCTCAAACGGAGGCATGGCCTCAGCCACCCGTGGAGAGTGAGGCCGAACATACCAAGACTGATCAACCCGATGACGCTGAGCCAGGCGAATTACCCCCGTAATTTTAGCGGTCTAGTCAGGAAAGGAGGAGCCTGGTTGTGAAGTTTACTGGCATAGCTTTTGGGTGCGTCGCTATCCCCTAGGGGTTAGTGATAGCTACTGGCTATACTGGCATGACAAGGCAACTCCAGCCTGTTGCCCACCAGTTCTACCTACCGCTCTCCTCCAGCCTGGTGCTAATGACCTCTAGCTCTACTTCCTTGCCAAACTCCCCTAGCCCTGACCTTGCCCTAGATGAGCGCTTCTACTACTTTGCCTACGGCTCTTGCATGTGCCCGGTTGACCTGAAGCGATCGCTCGGCGAGAGTACCCACACCTACGTCGTTGGCCCAGCCACCTTGACGGGGTATCGACTGGGGTTTTTTCGGCGATCGCGATTGCGCAACTGTGGCGTGTTAGACATTGTGGCCGACCCTACGGCTCTGGTGTATGGCGTGCTGTACCATCTCCCCTGGTCGCTGAGTGCAGCCCTAGATCACCGGGAAGACGGCTATCGCCACGAAACCGTTACGGTGGATTGCGGCAATCACCGCTACCCCAACACTCGCACCTACACCGTTGTCAGCAAATTAACCACAGAGATAGCCCCAAACGACTGGTATTCCAACGTAGTTCTTCGGGGGGCAACCACCTGTGGATTGCCCGAAGAGTATTGCTGGCGGTTGTTTCACCATATTCATGCCCTGCAGCGGCAGCAGTCTACCGGGGTAGGGGTGCGCCATACAGCGTAGAGAGTCTAAGGCGCTACGCAGCCGCCGACTATTACCTGGTTGCCAACCGCGGTAAAGTTAGGGGTAGGCACTGCGCCTTGGTCTCCCTGACAGAGCAAGGAGGACAGGATAGCGTTATCCTGAGCATCTCGGTTGAGGTAGACCAACCCGACATAGCCTCGCAGAGAGCTGTCCTGTGGGTTAGCAATCAGCCGAGTTGTCTTAGTGTTTCCTTTTACCTCGTAGAGATAATCTCCCTCTTCGTTGAGATGGGCAAACCCAAGCTCATTGATGGAGTTAGAAAATTTAGCATTTTCGTAGAAAAAGCTGTGCTGAGCCCGGTTCATGGCTCCTACGGCGTTAATAGCCTTTGTTTGTCTGGCTCGTGCGGCTTGATTCAGAAACGCAGGCAGCGCAATGGTGGCCAACACCCCGGCCATCACCATAACCACCAGTAGCTCAATCAATGTAAAGCCCTGCTGCTGCTGCCAGTTAAGCCGAGCTTTACTACCATTGGGCTTATAGTTGTGACGATAACTCAAAAACATCCCTAAAACTCACGGAAAATGACCCGAATACAGCTTCTATCAGTGGATAAAAAGTGCATCAATATACTCTCCTTTTTACGGGAGAACACGGACATAACCGGATGAGGATGTCGGGCTTCACCGAGAATTTATTGAGTAGACACGCGCTGACAGCGAGTTAATGCCGCCTGATACCTAAAGAGGCTTGGATTCCATCCCTTGGCAGGCGAAAATGACAACTACGGTATTTTGCCGATACAGTCTATTTACAACGGTTAGCGAGAACAATTTGAACACCTTAGCTTCGACCCCGACTTCCTCCAGCCCAATGCGCATTTTTATGACTGGGGCTAGCGGCTGCATTGGGCACTACATCCTGGAATTGTTGCTGCAGGTAGATCGCTACGATGTCTTTCTGCTGTTGCGCCATCCCCAAAAACTGCGCCTGCCGGTGCAGGATAACCCTAACGTCCACATCCTTAACGGTGGCTTAGAGGATATTGACCAGTACGCCGACCTGCTGGCCACCATGGATTTGGCCATTTTAACGGCGGCGGTTTGGGGTGGTGAGCCTGACTATGTGCTGGATATCAATATCCACCGCAACCTGCGCTTAATGAGCCTGCTTGATCCTGAGCGCTGTCAGCAGGTCATCTACTTTTCAACGGCCAGCATTCTAGACCAAAACAGCCATACCTTGGTGGAAGCCAGCGAAATTGGCACCGACTATATTCGCAGCAAGTACGAATGCCACCATCGCCTGCCAGAGTTGGCGATTTACAACAAAATTACTACTGTATTTCCAACTCTAGTGTTCGGGGGCGACAAAGATAAGCCCCACTCGTTTATTTCCGCCGGGCTCAACGATGTTACCCGCTGGATTAGCCTGATTCGGTTCTTTCAGGCCGATGCCGGGTTTCACTTTGCCCATGCTCAAGATATTGCTACGGTTATTAACTACCTGATTGAGCATCCATCCAACAGCGGCTACCGTGAGTATGTGCTGGGCAATCCGCCCATTTCTGCTAACCAGGCGGTAGAACAAACCTGTGATTATCTGGGTCAGCGCATCTGGTTTCGAGTGCCGCTGTCGTTTTGGCTGGCGGATGTTTTAATTAAAGTCTTTAGGGTGCAAATGGCCCCCTGGGACTATTTTTGCCTGCAATACCGCCATTTTGTCTACCAAGGAGCTGTTAACCCGGCTAGCTTTGGTATGTCGCCCTATTGCGCTACCGTGGGAGATTTGTTCCGGGTGCATGGGATACAGGGGAGGGGGGAGTAGGTCGATTGGGTTACAGGTGGTGGGCGTAGGGCTTACTCGATGACGAGGGTAGCGGGTAGGCGCATGTAGAGCCCTCTGGGGTCATTCAGGGTTTTAACCAGATCTAGATTGTCGTTGAAAACGCGAGTCATCTGCTCGGTTAAGGCATCGGCTGGGCCAGCGAGGCTGACGGTATGGGCCTGAAACAAGCTGAAGAAGCGTTGCCATTCGGTGGGTTCGGGGTATTCCTGGAGCCGCCAGTCATCCCCCAAGTTGGCCAGGGTGGCCGCTTTGGTGATGGCCTGCTCTAGCCCACCAAGCTCATCGACCAGGCCCAGTTCTTGGCTGCTCTTACCTGACCAAACCCGGCCCTGGGCCAGGTTGGCCACCTGATTACGGGGCAAGTTACGACCAGTTTCCACCCGATCCAGAAAGGCGTTGTAGATGCTATCAACGGCTTTTTGGAAGATGGCCAGTTCCTGAGCCGTTTTAGGGCGAGAACTAGAGAAAATATCGGCTAGTTCGGCAGTTTTAACCCCATCCCAGGCAACACCCACGTTGTCGCCCAGGTTTTGCAGATTAAGAAATAGGCTAACAACTCCAATAGAGCCGGTGATGGTGGCAGGCTGGGCCACAATTGCGTCAGCGGTGGCGGAAATCCAGTAGCCGCCAGAAGCGGCCACATCTCCCATCGACACTACCACGGGTTTCCCCGCCGCCTGAATCAGCTGAACTTCGCGCAGAATGACCTCAGCTGCTGTAGCGCTACCGCCGGGGCTATTGACCCGCAACACCACGGCTTTGACCTCGTCATCCTGGCGAACTTGGCGCAATTGGTGAGCTACTGTGTTGCCGGCGATCACGCTGGTTTGGCCAAAGCCGCCGCTGCTTTCGCCATCAATAATTGGCCCTTCGGCGTAGACCAGGGCAATCTGCTGGCTGGCACTACGGCTAGTCAGTTCATCATCCACCACCTGGGCGTAGCGAGACAGACTGACTTGGCGAAAGCTGTACTGGTTGTCTTGATCGCCAGGCTGTTCCTCAGCGCCTTCTCCGGTAATTTCGCGCAGCGCCGTGATCACCTCGTCTTCGTAGGCGATTTGGTCAACCAGTTTTTGGGTTTTGGCGGCATCTCCAAAGACAAATCCTTGGGTATTGGCGATAGCCTGCAACTGCTGAGGCTGCAGCGACCGGGCTTGAGCCGTATCGGCCAGGAGAGCTTGCCATACGTCTTGCAGCAGTCGCTGGGTTTGCTGCCGCTCTTGGAGGCTCATGGTATTACGGGTGAGTGACTCAAAGGCTGATTTGTAAGCCCCTACCCGCACAACTTGCACGCCAATACCCAACTTTTGCAGTGCCTCGGCCTGGTATAAGGTTTCGGCGTAGAGGCCGTTCATCTCTACTTCCCCAAAGGGATTGAGGTAAACCGTGTCGGCCAGGGATGCGAGGTAATATTCCCGCTCACTCCAGGAGAGGTCGTAGGCAATGACCGGCTTATCGGTTTCTTTGAAACGGGCGATCGCCTGTCGCAAATCCATCTGATTGGCCAGCCCAGCACCGATTAGGCTGCCACTGCCCTTCAAGTACAAAGCAACGATGCGAGGGTCAGTAGCGGCTTCCTCCACAGCCAGTACCGCCTGGCGCAGAGCCAGTTGGCTGGGAGGGGCAGTGCCTAGCACCACGGATCCCGGATCTACCGCAACGGGCGAGTCAACAATTAAGGTTGACAGGTCGTAGACTAAAACAGAGTCTTTTTCAACCGCTGGAGCTCCGCCCTTAGCCAAATTGGCAACCAGCACTCCGGCCAGCCCCACGGCCCCTACGGCCACCAAAAAGCCCAGCAGCAGGAAAAACAATATTGACCCTGTGAGGCTGGCCAGGGTGTATTTCAAAAACTGCCGCATAGGTCAGAGTTGGGGGTAAACGATCGCTTCTACTGTACTCCACGCTGGCAATCGATGTCAGATACTGCAACCCTCGGTTGACTCTACCTAGGGATTGCACAGCTCGCAATGACCCGGATCAGCTACCTTGATCCCTTCAGGATAAAGAACCTGGCGTTCGTAGTGGCACTGGGTGCAGCGATACACCCACTGGTGAGTCAGGGCTGTGGGTAGGCCACAACTGGCACAGGGCAGCCCCGGCAGGCGACGCACGACATCAAAGCCTGGCCAACGGCACTGGGGACAGCGTTGATGGAATTTTTTAACCAGGTTGTGAGCCGCCTGCTCAATCACAGCCATCCGAGCGGGGTTGACGTGTGCCCGCATGTCGGTTTCCAGCCAGGCGCTACCGTGGCGCTCTAATAGCTCAGCCACAATCACCTTGAACTGGGCCGCCTTGGTGAGGCTGGAGTCGAGAGGAAAACCTTCAAGGAGCATGATCTCGGTGATGACCGCTTTGGGATCCCATTCGCTTTGGAGTGGGGTCTGGAAGACTTCGAGCTGTTGGTCTAGCTCTTGGGGTTCTTCACCGTTGTAGTCTTGCCAAAAGTGGAAGTTGGATTTATCAAGCTTGTAAACTTTGAAGCCTAGATCTGGGGTTTTGCCATCGAGTTCCAGCTTTTTCGGCCTGCTCATCCTGGAGCTTTTTGATGACCTGACGAATCCGCTCCTTCCCGATCTC
>JAAUUR010000299.1 GCA_012031045.1 Leptolyngbyaceae cyanobacterium SM2_5_2 | reverse complement strand
ATGGGGGGCATAGCCGTTCCCCAGTTAAGGTGTAGTGGTGGCCTCCCGCATAGATGGCCTGGACGGTCATTTTGGTTTGCAGTCAGGGTGCCAGTTTTGTCGGAGCAGATAACTGTGGCGCTGCCCAGGGTTTCTACGGCTGGTAGCTTGCGCACAATCGCATGGCGGCGGGCCATCCGCGATACACCGATGGCCAGGGTAATGGTTACAACGGCAGGCAGCCCTTCGGGAATAGCACTGACCGCCAAGGCGACAGCCGCTTCAAACATGGCAATGGGTGAATTACCCCAACCCAGGCCAATGGCAAAGGTCAGTGCCGCTACCGTCAAAATGGCGTAGAGCAGGGTTTTACTAAAACGATCGAATTTGCGCGTGAGCGGGGTTACTAGCAATTCGCTGGTGGTCATGAGTTTAGAAATACGACCCGTTTCGGTGTTGAGACCAGTGGCTACGACTATCCCCTCGCCCTGGCCAAAGGTAACAAAACTGCCCGCATAGGCCATATTAAGGCGATCGGCCAAGGGGGTATCGGCGGCTAGAGAAGAGCACTCCGGTTGCTTTTCCACCGCTAGCGATTCTCCGGTTAGGGCGGCCTCGTTAATTTGCAGCGTGCGACCCCGCAACAGGCGCAAATCGGCAGGTACTTTATCGCCAGAGTTCAGCAGTACAATGTCGCCGGGCACCAGATCTCGCGATGACACCTGAAGGGTATGCCCCTCCCGCCGCACCTTGGCCTCCGTGTTGACTGAGGCGGCCAGGGCGGAGATGGCACTTTCAGCCTTAGTTTCTTGTACAAACCCAATGATGGCATTGATCACCGTAACGCCCCAAATTACCCCTGCATTCACCCAGGAACCCAGCAGCGCTTTTACCAGACCCGCCAGCAGCAAAATATAGAGGAGCGGCTGATGGAATTGAAGCAAAAATAGCCACAGGGGGTGTTGCCCGGTCTTGGTTTTCAGTTCGTTGGCCCCATACTGCTCTAGGCGAAGCTCGGCCTCAGCGCTGGACAAACCTATGGTGGGGTCTACCGCCAGGTGTTGGGAGATCGCCTCAGACCCTACTTGATGCCAAGGCAGTGGGGCCGAGGGCAGCTCAGATGCCGTTGACTTTTTTGAGGTCATCGTTGTTCTCCGGTTTGGGTTCGGTGACTCAGGGTCGAATAGGGCCGATGGATCTCCAGCTCTAGACTTAACCGGTAGGTCTAAACACCAAAACGTTTAGTTGGGCCATTCTGCAGGCCCAGTCCTATCTTTAGAACGTTGATATCATTCATCGCATCTATCATTCGGGAGGGAATTGGCCAGATTTGAACCCTAGAATCGCCGGTAAAGGTCAGATGTAGGCTATCCTAACAACCGTATTTGGGGCCGGGGGGGAATAGCCATGATGCAAGACATCGAGCAGGTATCGCTACAGTCTTTGCTAGAGGCCGGTAACTTTGATGAGGCCCGATCGATGCTGATTCCGATGCAGTCGGCGGATGTAGCTGAGGCCATTGATGAGCTACCGGATACCTATCAGGCGGTGGCGTTTCGACTCTTGCCCAAAGACGAAGCGATTGAGGTCTACGAATATTTGCCAGCCAAAGTTCAGCAAAGCCTGCTGACAGAATTTCGGCACCCTGAGGTGCTGGAAATTGTCGATCGCATGTCGCCCGACGATCGGGCTCGCCTGTTTGATGAGCTGCCAGCCAAGGTGGTGAGACAACTGCTATTGCAGATGAGCCCGGCGGAGCGTAACGTCACAGCTCTAATTCTGGGCTACCCCGCCGACAGCGCCGGGCGGCTGATGACCTCGGAGTTCGTTACCCTGCGAGAAACTCTCACCGTTGGCCAGGCCCTTGAGCGGATTCGCCGCTTAGCTAGAAGCTCTGAAACCGTCTACACCCTCTACGTCACCGACGACTTTCGCCACCTGATTGGCACCTTATCCTTACGCGATCTGGTGGTGGCCCAACCGGAATATTTGATCCAGGAAATCATGACGCGGGAGGTGGTGTTTGTGCAAACCGACACCGACCAGGAAGAGGCCGCCCGCCTGATTCAACGCTACGACTTCCTAGCCCTACCCGTGGTTGATCGCGAACAGCGTCTGGTTGGCATCGTTACCATTGACGATTTGATGGACGTGATTGAAGCCGAGGTTACTGAGGATATCTACACAGCAGGGGGGGTGCAGAGCGTTGGTGACGAATATTTCAAAACCAATCTGCTGACGGTGGCCCGCAAGCGGGTGGTCTGGCTGCTGGTGTTACTGGTCACCAACACCGCCACCAGTGCTGTCATCAAGGGCCAGGAAGACTTGCTCCAGCAGGTGGTGATTCTCACGGCCTTTATTCCGCTGTTGATTGGGGCGGGGGGCAATGTTGGGGCACAGTCCTCTACGGTGGTGATTCGTGGCCTCAATACCGACGAGGTGCGCCCGTCCCAAATGGCTAAAATTGTAGGGCGCGAAACCCTGGCTGGGCTGCTGCTGGGGCTGCTGCTGGGTACAGCCGTAACGTTCTGGGCCTACTTTTTAGAGCGCAACTTTGGCGTAGCCCTGTCGGTGGGCCTGAGCCTGATTGCCATCTCAGTGATTGCCACCTTTGCCGGGGCGGCTCTGCCCTTTGTCTTCAAAGCCATGAAATTTGACCCAGCCTTGATGTCGGCTCCGTTTATCACCACGGCGGTGGACGTTTTGGGCGTGATGATTTATCTGAACATCGCGCAGCTAATTTTGCAGGTTTAGTTGCCAATTTAGCCCTGGTCAACGGATGTTATGCTGTCAGGTCTACAGTACCATTGAGAAGATTCCGACTTAGTTTTTCGTTTCGCCTAAAACTGGCTATCATTGCCGATTAAGTAGCCAGTCTATGCTTACCCCACCAATCGTGCTGTAGGGTTCGCCTCTCTGGTTGCCTGGATACAGGTTTAGATTTTCGTTAGTAGTTTAGGCTTCACCATGATTAGCGCGGTCGTTCCTCCCCAGCCCTTGCCCCAGCCCCAACCTCCGGCTCCAGCCCCGGTTTCGGTGCAGGAAATGGCCGCCGCTGGTTACTTTCGGGCTATTGCGTTGTGGCTGAATGAACCCTTGGTAACCCAGGGCATTTTCGTACAGGTGCAGGCTGACTCTCGCCCCGGCTGCCTGAAGCTAACCCTAGAATTTGAGCGCTCTCCCATCCAAGACCGGTTGGTGCGGTTTCTATGCCACCGCATCTGGCAACTCAACTCTGAACTGATTGAGGGAGTTCACATCCTGGCTCGTCCGGTTGGCTTACAGCGCATCCTCTGGCAACAGCGAGTAAAAATTGTTACTCCGGCCCTCAAACGCCGCAAAGCTGATGAGCAAATTACCCAAGCCACCCGCGCCGGGTCGCCCCTGCCACCGCAGATCCATGCCAAGCAGCCCCGCGCTTTGCAGGATGCTACTCAACGCCTGAAAACTTTACGGGCCTTTGTGTTAACTGGTTCGGCGGTAGCCGCCTTTTTACTGGGCTGCGTGCTGGAGGTGATGACCTCCGGCACGCAGCCCAGCTTGCCATCTTTTACCGCTCAAACCAACAGCAATAGGCCATCCAATGCTCACCCACAGCCCTCACTGACCCCAGACCAGGCTCTAGCACCAACGACAAGCCCAACCACGCCGGAGAATCTTGTTGGTGCTCCGGGGTCGCGTTCAGCCCCTGCCGCCTCGGCTTCGCCCAAGCCCCCGGCTAATCGGCCCACGGTAGTCGATACCGCTCTGGAGCCAGTCGGGGTAATTTCCCACCAAAAGCCTACTCCGGTACCCGCTGACAAGGTAACGTTGCTGTTCGGAGGTGACATTTCCCTAGATAGCCTCGACTACTCCAAGTTAGAAGAGGAAGGTGGCTTCTTTGCGGAGGTGGAAGATTACTTCCAAGCCGATGTGTCGATGGTGAACCTGGCTAACCCCCTGGCTACAGCGGCCACCACCCTCAACGAAGGGCTTCATCAAAAAACTCGTCCCGATGCGGTGGAACTGTTAGTCGAGAGCGGCATCGACATCGTTAATTTAACCAACAGTAACCTGATGCAGTACGGAGCCGAAGGTTTGTCAGAAACCCTTACTGCCCTAGACAGTAAAGGCTTATATCGAGTGGGAGCTGGGCGCAACGCGATGGAGGCCCGCCGACCAGAAATCTTGGATGTTAAAGGCAAGCGTATTGCTTACCTCAGCTACGCTATGGGCGGTGACAACGCCGCGATGGATACCACCGCTCTGAAAGAGCGAGCTGGTGCTGACGACAAGGCCGTGGCTAAGGAGTTAGAAAATTTCAAGCGCTCTACCGCCTTCAAAGACCGGGCTGGGTTCAACGCTCAAAATATGCCCGAAATTGTGGCCGACTTGCAGGCCATCCGCAACGAGGTGGATTGGATTGTAGTCAATTTTCGCTGGGTAGAGCATTTGGATGAAAAGCCCAACTTTGTGCAAACCAACCTGGCCCGTCTAGCCATTGACCAAGGGGCAGATGTTGTAGTTGGCTACCATCCTACGGTGGTTCAGGGGGGCGAAATTTACAAAGGTCGCCCAATTGCCTACTCCCTGGGTGACTTTGTCTTCAAGGCCGACCAGCCGGTTGAAGACCAAGATTCTGCTATGCTCAAAGTCTCCCTTCAGGATGACAAGATGAAGGTGGAATTTGTGCCCGTACGGGTGCGCGATTCTCGTCCCAAAACCCTGACTGGCCAAGAGGGCGAAGCTGTCTTACAGCGCATTCAGCAAGCCTCGGCTCAGTTTGAGAACCCTATTCCTGCGGCGGTGGAACTGGATCTTAAGGCTCCACCGTTGCCACCTGCCGAAGCCCCCGCCCCAGACAGTCCCTTTGTGACCCCAGAGGCTGACCAGACCTTGCCCCTGGCACCCGATGCCAAGGCTACTCCAGATGATGCGCCTAAACCGGATACTGAACAGTTAACTCAACCCAGCCAGCCTGAGCCAGCGGAGGCGGTGCCCCCTGGCTCACTCCCAGCGGTTGATCTGGAAGAGCAAATCGACAACTTGCCGGAATGGGGGCCAAAAGTTTCACCCCAGCAGCAGCAGTTTGAACCGATTCCCCAAAATCGCTCTGGGGCCGCTAGTGGTAATCTAGATGCCCAGGCTCCAAATTTGCTGCGCCAATTGACGGCACCATTGCATAACCCCGCTAAGGCTAGCCCGGTTACTCCACCAGCCGAGGCCGACCCTTGGGCAGATAGCGTTCCAGTGTTGCCCACCCCAGAAGCTGCGCCTTCCCAAACACTTCCTCCTGAGCGGCAGGAAAATGCTACTCCTACGCTCTCGGCTGAGCCTGCTCCGGATGGGGATGAAACCGCGATCTCTGCCCCTGCACCTGAAGCTAACTCAGGCCCAGAGGAAAACACCACCCCCACGCTGCCGGCTATTCCTGCCCAGGCCGAGCCTATGGTGGGGCCATTGGGCCTGGTGGACAATTCAGCCCAGGAACCTGTTGCGCTGGGAACTCACTCAGAACCAGCTCAGCCAACCTCTGAAACTGACATCCCATAGCCTAAATTGGCTTAGAGCTTGGCACTGGCCATTGCCTTAGTCCAAAACCCAAAATCCCAACTCTAAAATCGGACCATCATCAGGCTGCGGTTAAGACTGGGGTAAGCTTGCCCCGGCGACAAATAACCTGTGATAAGGTCTAGGCATTGATGTCTTGAGGTGTGCTGTGTTTGCGATCGCCCTTAAAGCAGACCCAACCCCAACCTATGTTTTGACTGATACGGAAACCTCCTCCCGGCTGGAAATTCTACCGGATCGGGGCGGCATTGCCACCCTTTGGCAAGTGGAAGGGCAGGACGTTTTTTACTTTGACCACGAGCGCTTTGCCGATCCATCCCTCTCGGTGCGGGGGGCATTCCCATCTTGTTTCCCATCTGCGGCAACCTACCCGACAACCAGTACATCCTCAACGGCCAAACCTACACCCTCAAGCAGCACGGCTTTGCCCGTAATTTACCCTGGCAGGTTACCCAACAAGCTGTTACCGAAGCGGCTAGCCTTACCCTAGAGCTAACCAGTACTGAAGTGACCCGCACGCAATATCCCTTCGATTTTAAACTTGCCTTTACCTTTGAGCTGCAGGGTCACAGGCTTGTGCTTCGGCAGCAGTTTACCAACCTGTCAGCCCAGCCCATGCCCTTTTCTACTGGGCTGCATCCCTACTTTTTAGTGAGCGACAAAACTCAGCTTGAATTTGAGATTCCCTCCAGTGAATTTCGGAATCATATTGCTGGCGGAGTGGAATCCTTTAGCGGACACTTTGATTTTAGTCAGCCCGAAATTGACCTTGCCTTCCAAAACCTGACCGCCCAATCCGCTACCGTCACCGACCACCACCTGAAACGGCGACTCACCCTATCCTGGAGTGCGGACTATACCAAGCTGGTATTTTGGACGGTGCAGGGTAAAGATTACTACTGTTTGGAACCCTGGACAGCCCCCCGCAACGCCCTCAACAGCGGCGAAAATCTGTTAGTTTTAGACCCTCAGCAAACGCTGGAAACTACAGTGCAGATGGCTGTTGATTGTTTATAGCTATCTGAGGCGAGAATTCTACCGCGTCTGAGAGTAATCCAACTAATAAAATGTCCAGTCTTTGCCCTCATCCCCC
>JAAUUR010000298.1 GCA_012031045.1 Leptolyngbyaceae cyanobacterium SM2_5_2 | reverse complement strand
CCTACGATGCCGTCAACGAAAACTTCCAGGCTATCTTTGCCGAATTGTCCGACGGTGATGGCCACCTCCAACTGGAGGATCCCTCCGACCCCTTTAACGGCGGCCTTAACCTGGTCGCCCACCCCAAAGGCAAACCGGTGCGGCGGCTAGCCTCCATGTCTGGGGGCGAAAAGTCTCTCACGGCACTTGGCTTTATTTTTGCCTTGCAGCGCTACCGGCCTTCACCTTTTTATGCCTTCGACGAGGTTGATATGTTCCTCGATGGGGCCAACGTCGAACGGTTATCTCGCATGATTAAACGCCAGGCCGAACAAGCTCAGTTCATTGTTGTCAGCCTGCGCCGCCCCATGATTGAGGCAGCCCAGCGCACCATTGGCGTCACCCAGGCCCGAGGAGCCTACACCCAGGTACTGGGGATTAATCTGGAAGCCCAGAGTGCAACGCTGTGAGAGCAGTGAGAGCAGTGAGAGCAGTGAGAGCAGTAAGGCCAGTCTTGATCGGACGTTAGGCGTTTGGAGCAGGCGTTCAGATCAAAATGTCGGCTGTTAATGCTGTGAAACAGGGGAAGTTCAGGCCGGTTTATGAAGGCTTTATGGAATTGACCCGCACGGGTGATGTAGCTCATCAAAGCTTTAAGCCATCTTGAGATTGTCAAACGACACCGCGTTTCAACCAACTCAGTCACCGGCTAGCTGGTTACCAACGCAAGCCCGTTCACTCTACCAACATCCAACAAAAGGTGTAAGACTATGTCCATTCAAACCTCTCAATATCCCCTGGTTGCTGAAACCGAAACCAAGTCCACCAACATTCTGGGGCCTGTTTTCTTCGACCTTTGCGACCTGCGGATTGAAGCTTCCACCGCGCAACCCCCTGCTCCCATGCAGATTGCGCCCGCCAATTCCCCCTACATTGTGGCTTCCAACGAGACCTTCAGCGTAAGCGTTGACGTTAAGTTCAACAACACCCCGCTGACTCGTCTGCTGCTCTGCCTGGGTATGAAGGTGGAAGTTCACTTCGGCTTCGAAGGTATTGGCGGCAAGGCTGGTGAAGCCGATGCTTCCAACTACATCGTCACCGTTAAGGATGACTTCGAGTACACCATCACCTGGACTGGCACCGCCGAAGATCTAGACCTCGGTAAGGGTCTGTACGGTATTGCCGCTGTGGCTAGCGTTAGCCCCTACGACCACCCCTGCTCTCAGGATGTGCTCGGTTATGGCTACATTGCCGCTCGTCTGCTGCAAGTGTACGCCGCCTAGGTTGTCTGTTTCCTAAGATGACCTGGCTTACCTGGCGAGCCTAGAGTTCGTCTAGAGGGCTAAAAAAAGCGCCGTCCAATTAACTGGGCGGCGCTTTTGTGCTGATTTGCTTGACAAAGAAAATAACCGCTACAGGGGTATGTTGTTATCCAGAAATCTCCTTAGCCAGCCTTCTTCAAGCTAAGGACCGGTTGCCCCAGCCGCTGACTGATTGGATTGGGCCTCTCCAGAAAAGATGTTGGATGGGCTTGTAGTAAGGGCTTCAGCCCCTATGTCTTCAATTCTTGGAGAAGTCAATTAGGGCTGTACCTTGGAGATACCCATGGAAGACTATGCTATAACGTGAGCATAGCTGGCGGTTTCAAAGCTGCGGATGCGCTTAGCCTGTAAGTAGACGGTTTGCCCTGGTTCAAGCTCCAGTTCGCGATACTGATCTCGGTTAATGTGGGCGGTAATGGTATGGCCGTCAATCAGCGTTAGCTCTACCCGAATCGTCCAACCTAAATGAATAATGTGGTTCACGGTGGCCGGGAAGCTGTCTTTGGCGTGAGTGGTGTAAATCTCAATATCGTGGGGTCGGAGAAAGACCTCGCTGTGGGCGGGGGCATCGTGATGCAGCGCTTTCCAGGTGTTGTCGGGAGACAGCACGTTAACGGCTCCAATGAAGCTCATGACAAAGGGCGTAGCGGGATTTTCGTAGATGCTCCGCTGGGGAACCAACCTGCTCAACCCGGCCATGGCTCATTACCACAATTTCGTCGGCAATTTCCATCGCCTCTTCCTGGTCGTGGGTAACAAATACCGTGGTGACGTGAACGTCGTCGTGAAGGCGGCGCAGCCAGTCGCGCAGATCTTTGCGCACCTTGGCATCGAGAGCGCCAAAGGGCTCATCTAGTAGAAGTACCTGGGGTTCAATGGCCAGAGCCCGGGCTAGCGCCACTCGCTGCCGCTGCCCGCCCGATAGCTGGGAGGGGTAGCGATCGCCCAAACTTCCCAACTGAATCAAATCCAGCAGGGTTTCCACCCGGTGCTTAATGCGCTCTTTGGGCCACTTCTGGAGCTCCATGGCAAAGGCGATGTTTCGCCGTACCGTCAGGTGCTTAAACAGCGCATAGTGCTGGAATACAAAGCCCACATTGCGCTCCTGCACGGGCTGGTGTGTGGCATCGCGGGCGGAGAGATAAATGCGCCCCGTATCCGGCTGCTCTAACCCGGCAATCAGCCGCAGCAGGGTAGACTTGCCCGACCCAGACGGCCCTAGTAGGGCCACCAAAGACCCGCTCTTAACCTCCAGGCTCACCGGCTGGAGGGCCTGAAAATCGCCAAATCGCTTCGATACCTGTTCAACTTTGATACCCATAATCCACTCTCCAAGGAATTGACTCACGACGACCAGCCCTGGGGGCAACTCCCTAGAGAAGGTTCCTGAAAACGATTTCAGGAACCTTTAGGGAACAACATCAGGAACCCTGCGAACAGAACGTCTCTCGCCAAGCGTCGATAGTCGCATTGAACTAAGATTATTCTCAAAACGCTTAAACGTCAACCAAAAATGAATTTGAAATGAATTTGAATTCAAACTTGAAAAATGTGTGATACAGTCTTTGGTCAAAGCCACAAGCTTGCAGCATTTTTGGAGAATGAATCATGTCTTGGTTTCAGCCAAAGCCTCGTCATCGCCCCACCAAGTCCCCTGCCTTGGGATGGCCTTCCGCCGTGACCCGGCGCTCGGCGCTTTTGTTTGTAGCGGGGTTAGGGGTGGCTGGGGCGATCACCGCCTGCGGTACCACCACCACCGCTCCCGATGCCAGCACAGGGGAGTCAGCAACCGCCGCTGCTCCTGCCGACAAGGTGGAACTCACCCTGGTGTCCTACGCCGTTACCCAGGCAGCCTACGAGCAAATCATTCCGCAGTTTGCGGAGCAGTGGAAAGAAAAAACTGGCCAGGAGGTGACCTTTAACCAGAGCTATGGCGGGTCGGGCTCTCAAACGCGGGCCGTTTTGGATGGGCTGGAAGCGGATGTGGTGGCCCTAGCCCTGGCGCTGGATACGAAGAAGATAGAGGAAGGTGGCTTAATTGAACCCGGCTGGGAAAAAGAAGCCCCCAACGACTCCATCGTGCACAAGTCTGTAGCGGCGCTGATTTTGCGGGAGGGAAATCCTAAAAACATCCAGGGCTGGGAAGACCTGGCCAGGGAGGATGTGCAGGTCGTCACCGCCAACCCCAAAACCTCCGGGGGGGCGACGGTGGAACTTTATGGCGCTCTGGGGGGTAAAAACCCAGGCCGGTGAAGATGAGGCCGCCGCCCTGGATTTTGCTACCCAGGTATTCAACAACGTGCCGGTGCTGCCCAAGGATGCCCGCGAGGCTACCGACGTGTTCTATACCCGTGGCCAGGGGGATGTGCTGATTAACTACGAAAACGAGGTGCTGCTAGCGGCTCAAAAGGGTGAAGAGCAACCCTTTATCATCCCCGATGTGAATATTTCCATCGATAACCCCGTCGCTGTAGTGGATGCCAATGTGGATAAGAAGGGCACCCGCGAAGTGGCCGAAGCCTTTGTTGCGTTTCTGTTTACCCCAGAGGCCCAGCGCGAGTTCGCCAAGGTCGGCTTCCGTCCGGTGGATCCGGGCGTGGCGGCGGAATTTGCCGACACCTACCCAGAGGTTAAGACTCTATTTACTGTCACAGACATGGGCGGATGGGACGCGGTACAGGAAAAGTTCTTCGCTGATGGGGCAATTTTTGACCAAATTCAGGCTGATATTGGCAAATAGTCGCTCAAGCAGCCAAGATTGACAGCTTTTGCCGAATTCTTTCCTTTAATGTTGTAGCTATGACTTCGCTCAATCCTCCCAGCTCCCCCTCAAGGGGGATTTGGCATCGCATTAAAACGGCCTCCTGGCCCTGGCGCGTTACCTGGCTTTACCTGACGCTGTTTTTGTTTTTGCCCATTGTTGCACTCATTCTCAAGGCCATTACCCTCAATCCCCAGGACATTTGGCGCATCGCCACCGACCCTGTGGCGCTGTCTACCTACAACATCACCTTTGTCACGGCCCTGGTTGCGGGTCTGGTCAACGGTTTTGCGGGGCTGATTATTGCCTGGGTGCTGGTGCGCTACGAGTTTCCGGCCAAGCGGCTGCTGGATGCAGCCATTGACCTGCCCTTTGCCCTGCCCACCGCCGTAGCTGGTCTGACCCTGTCTACGATCTACAGCACCAACGGCTGGATTGGCGGCTTCCTAGAGCCCTTTGGGATTCGGGTTTCCTTCACCCGCCTGGGGGTGCTAGTGGCGATGATTTTTATTTCCCTGCCCTTTGTGGTGCGCACGGTGCAGCCCGTGCTGCAAGACCTGGAAGTGGAGATGGAAGAAGCCGCCTGGTCAATGGGGGGCCTCTCGGTGGCAGACCTTCTGGCGGGTCATTTTGCCCCCGCTAATGCCGGCCATCCTGACCGGGGTGGCGATGGGGTTTTCGCGAGCGGTTGGGGAATATGGCTCGGTGGTGATTATTGCGGGCAATATTCCCTTCCAAGACCTGATTGCGCCAGTGCTGGTGATTCAGCGTTTGGAACAGTTTGACTACGCCGGAGCAACGGTGATTGGCACCGTGCTGCTGATTATTTCTCTGGCGGTTTTGTTGGTAATTAACCTGATTCAAGCCCGCGGGAGGCACATCTATGACTGATTCTTCGCTTCGCAACCCCCTGGCCGCTCAGTCCGCCACCTCCCCGACTACGGCATCTAGTCAGTGGGGTAAGTGGGCTTTGGTGGCCTTTGTGGTGGCCTACCTGGCCCTTGTCCTGCTCATCCCAGCACTCAATGTGTTTACCCAAGCTTTCAAGGGCGGCCTAGCGGGCCTAATGGATACCTTTACCAGCCATCACTTTTTGAATGCCGTCAAGTTAACCCTAATTGCCACGGCAATTACGGTGCCGCTCAACACAATTTTTGGTTTATGCGCGGCGATCGCCCTGGCTAACAAAACGTTCCCTGGGCGCTCTCTACTGATCAGTATTATTGATTTACCCTTCTCCATTTCTCCAGTAGTAGCGGGTTTAATGCTGGTGCTGCTGTTTGGCAATCGGGGCTGGTTTGGCCCTCTTCTGGATGTGGCTGGCATCAAAATTATCTTTGCGCTGCCCGGTATTGTTATAGCCACTATTTTTGTCACCATGCCCTTCATTGCCCGCGAGGTGCTGCCTGCCCTAGAAGAAAACGGCACTGAGCAAGAGGAAGCCGCCGCCACCCTGGGCGCTACTCCCTGGCAGACCTTCTGGCGAGTGACCTTGCCCTCGGTTAAGTGGAGCTTGCTCTACGGGCTAATTTTGTGCAACGCCCGCGCCATGGGCGAGTTTGGAGCGGTGGCCGTTGTCTCTGGCAACATTGCGGGCAAAACCCAAACCTTGCCTCTGTTCATCGAAGAAGCCCACATCCAGTACAACACGCCAGCCGCCTACGCGGCGGCCCTGCTACTGGCGTGCTTAGCGATTGTCACCCTGATTTTGAAGTATCTGCTAGAGCGCAACGTCGGTATTACCCATAAAGGGCACTAATATGATGATAATTACTCTTTATCTCTGGCTATCTTTCATTGTTTTAGCTTTTGTAATTGGACTTTTTTGGGATGATGAATCTAATCCTAAATCGCGTCTGAGCGATTGGATATTTCTAGGGCTCGTCTTAGTGCTCAGCCCAATTACGTTACCCATGATTATTTGGCATAAACTTCGTCAGGCTGTGCAAAAATGGCGCGCCTATTCGTTTTCTCTAAATCGGCTAAAGACCAAGATGGCCTATGGTGGACATGCACTGATAAGAAAGTTTGAAAAGCTCAAATGCTTTCCATAATGATTTCAAGGATAAGGGCTTTTCTACCGATAGGAGGAATGTAGATATGTCGTCTGTTTTCCTGATTACAGCCTGGATACGCTGCAATCTATTGAGCCATCGAGTCTGGTACAAACCCAAGTTAAGGTGCGCATTCCCAAGGCTCGCCACTCAGATCCAGTCATTTCTAATTTAATTAACCGCTATGGGCTGAAGGTCACTATCCTCGGTGCCTTCTTAGGGGCTAATGGGCAGGAAGACGGCTGGTTTGACTTAGCCATTTCTGGCCAGGCGGCTACGGTGCACGAGGCCTTGCTAGATCTGGTGGAGATAGACGCTGACCTTTGGTTTAATACCGAAGCCAGCGACGGCTACTAGAGCGCCATAGCAACTTTAAACAGCCCAGTGCTTGGCCCGCTCTACAGCGCGCTGCCACTGGTTAAACTGCGCCTGAGCTTTGGATTGCCCAGCACCGGGTACAAAAATGTGGTCTAGGGGGCGGTTGTTAACCAGAGCAGAAGCGTCTTGCGGCCAGACTGGTAAGCGCATAAACCA
>JAAUUR010000006.1 GCA_012031045.1 Leptolyngbyaceae cyanobacterium SM2_5_2 | reverse complement strand
GCCAGCGAGTATCGCGTTTAGTCAGGAAAACATTATCGTTCTCGAAGAAGTTAGAGAACCATATTGGGGCAATTTGGCTCTTCGTTCACCACTACAATGCGTCCTTACCTGTTTAGCACTACCCAAAGGTTATCTATGAGCCTGTAAGCTTATCTGCCGCCGCACAACTTCACCGTTAGCCCTCTAGCCCCCGGTTAGGGCAGTAGTTGAGAGGTTGCTTGTCAGTATCCATATCGTGAATTCGTTGTTTAGCTGCGAGTTTGTTTGGGCAAGGTTGACGCTATTAGCGTGATACGCTCAGAAAATTCAATTTGGCAGGTTCATGAGTGGTATTGACCGTGAAATTATCCTTGATCCCCGGCACATCGCAAAGCATCTACCTGAAACACCACAAGTACAGCGATTACTGAGACGGGGCAGATCTGCACACGTTTTCAATAATGCAGCGACAATGGAGAGAGTTGCTCAAGCCATCATTGAAAGAGGAGAATTTACAGGGGTGATTCGAGGATACGAGCGTTACGGCTTGTTTTTTGCTGAATCAATCGGATACCGAATCAATCCTGAAGATGGCTTAAGCACTCCGCTATTCTATGGAGAGGTGAAAATTGATGCAGAAAATCGATACCACGTCATCCCCCGGACTCGCCCCAGTCAAGAGTGAATGGAACTTTGTTGAAGTCTGGATTGATCCGATGCTGTCTCCTCCTTACATACTGCTGTTACTAGGTGACTCAGCAGGAAGCTGTCATGTGTACGATCCGGCTGAGAATTACAAGATCGTCTTCAGTAGTGCAACCTATGATGAAGCTCAAACTTGGTTATTAGAAGATGAATATGAGCCAGTTGAAGGACGACTTTCAGCATCAGAGTTGTAGGCAAGGCAGCAGATCCTGTCATCGAAAGGGCTAACAAGTCGATGAAGCGGACGTTTGAAAGATCTTGGTGAGATTGCCCAAGTTGTCTTTCGCCGCTTATCCTGGTCGTTATACCGCTGGGTACTCAGTGGAGGCAGTAGAAGATTTGTCTATTGATGTTCAAGATCAAAATGTCGTAAGCTTTTGATAAACATGGATTTAAAGCTACTGGTTGGCAGCAAAGCAACAAAGAGTTAGCTCAGCAAAGTTTCCCCTTCTTATTTAAGCTTAAGCCCCAATAAAATATGAAAACTGTACTTACTGAAGTTGTTGCTAAAGCGGAATCTCAAGGACGCTTCTAGGTGATGCAGTTCATTCTAGAATCGGCGATATCCTCATGGGTCAACACGTGCAGCAGGCTAATCGATGATCGGCGCGATGCAATGGCAAACGGCAGTGAGGCAGCCAGAAGCACCCTCAGGGGATGAGACTTCATTCCCAGGAAAGTTAGCCAGAAGAAAGCACTAGAGCTTCATCGCAAATTCTGCTGCTGCAAAATTGCCGCCATCTATTCCAGGTCTTCTGCCGATAGCGGGGGCAAAGGATCGCTATGGTAATCAATGAGGTGTTAACACATCGGCCAGGGCCACGATCAATCGGTTGTGCACTGTAGACCAGCGCTCAGGATGCTCTAGATCGGGGTTCATTCCTGGAAATGACGATGGCATGGTGACCTCCCGGCTAACGCCCCAGCAAATTAGGAACATCCTCACAGCCGCCCGACACCGTGGCGCGTGTGGCAGAACCGCCCCAGGCGCAGCAATACCAGCGTTGCTCCTCCGAAAGGCGCTGTACGCCGGTCAGATTAATACTTTCTACCACGGCTCCGGTGTTGGCCCCGGTTTCATAGTCAGGAAGGCCGCTGCGGGTACGTGGCGAGGCGGTTTTAACGTCACCATAGAACAGGCGTGCTCCCATCAGGTCAGCGTTAGCCAGGTTGGCCTCGTAGAGAATAGTGCGGGAGAAGTTAGCTTTTACCAGGTCGCAGTTCTTTAGGTTGGCGCGAATCAGGTTGGTTTCACTGAGGTCGGCCCAGCGCAAATCGGTGCCGCCCAGATCAGCTACCGCCAGCATCGCCCCCAGGTCAATGACGCGGGTACCGTTGATCCGGTCTTCTTCGTAGCCGCCACGACCGTCGAGAATGGCACGTCCCAGGCGATTATCGCGCCGCAGGGGGGTGAGCAGGCGCGAGCGGGAGAGAAACCGAATCACCTTGGCTTTGCCGTTGGCATCGACGCTGCTGAGAATGGCGGCAGTGCGGGCCTCGGCAATGATGCGCTCCTGGGGCCAGTCTTCTAGCAAGCCTTCTTCATCTAGCACCAGTTCAGAAATGCCCTGGAAGTAGGCGTCGATGGTTTGCTGCTGGGTAATCAGGTTTTGTTGCATGGTCAAATCGCGGGAAATCACATACTGTCGCCAGGCCACAAACAGGGCTAAAAAGGCGATAAAAATCTGGCCAATGGCCCCTAAGAAATCGCCCAAGGCACCCAAGATATCCCAGCGCAGGGTGACTCCCCAGGCCAGAATTCTGCGAGTCACACCGGTAATTTGCATCAGCCCAAACAGGCCGATAAAGATGCTGGGGATCGAGATGAGGAGCGATTGTTGCCGGGGCGAGAGTTCGGCCAGAATTTCCTGAAACAGGGGCCACATTAGCCGTAGCGACACCACCGTAGCCACCAGGGACCCAGCCAGGGTGAGCCAGACGCTATCCACAATTAGCCCCAGAAAAATCACCGCAACGGCTACCACTGTGACGGCGCTAGCTGGAGCCGTAGTGGTGTCCACCAGGGGAGCCTGGCCATTACCAGCCAGAACGGCCTCGCTCTCGGTGGCCAAGGGCGGCGGAGAAGACGGCGCAACGGCAGGGCTGGTGGCGGTTTTTGCAAATGTTTCCAGGGCAGGGCTGGCGTATGGAGGGCTGTCTGCTGGCTGAGGGCTGTCTGCTACCCCGTTGCCGGAGGCCACATCCGTCGCAGAGGGCTGGTCGTTCAGCCGGGGCGACCAGTCTGAGGAGGGTTGATGGGGAGGGGTAGAGGTCATAGCCTGTCGTTCAAATCGTTCAAATCGTTCAAATCGTTCAAAAATTACCTATCAAGCCACAGGAAAACTACGGGAGTCTGCAAAGGTTTAAGGAAGGCGGCTGGCAGAGCTAGCTTCGCTGAAGCTTCTTCATCATAGGGACTCTACCTAAAAGTCGTAAATCTAATCCCGGGGCAGTTTGCTATTCTGACAACCATAACTCCTGGTAGGTAAGGGTCATGGGCGTTAGTGTTCATCACATTTCGCAGTGGAAGCAAACGGGGCAGCCAACTTCACCCATCGCTGTGCTCACCGCCTGGGACACCATTTCAGGCCAAATCGTCGATCAAGCCGGGGCCGATATTGTGCTGGTGGGGGATTCCCTGGCGATGGTAGCACTAGGTTACGAAACCACCTTGCCGCTAACCGTGGAGGAGATGTTGCTGTGCGCCAGGGCGGTGCGGCGAGGGGTTAAAAACGCGCTCATGGTCGTTGATTTGCCCTTTTTAAGCTATCAGGCCAGCCTGGAAGAGGCGATTCGCACGGCTGGCCGCATGCTCAAGGAAACCGGAGCCCAGGCCGTTAAGCTGGAAGGCGGGCATCGAGCGGTGGCTGAAACGGTGCAGCGGCTGGTCGAGTGGGGCATTCCGGTGATGGGCCATGTGGGGCTAACGCCGCAGTCCGTCAACCAGTTTGGTGGCTTCCGCAAGCAGGGCAAGTCGCAGGCCGAGGCCGATCGCATCCTGGCCGAAGCCAAAGCCTTAGAACAAGCTGGAGCCTTCTCAATTGTGTTGGAGCACATCCCGGCAGAACTGGCTTACACCATCACTAAGGCTCTGGGCATTCCCACCATTGGCATTGGCGCTGGGGGAAATTGCGATGGTCAAGTTCTGGTGACGGCCGATGTGCTGGGGCTTTCGGCCTGGCAGCCGCCCTTTGCGAAGGTCTATGCCAACTTGAGGGAGCAGGCCATTGTCGCGGCTCAGCAGTTTTGTGGGGATGTCAGATCTGGGCAATACCCCGGATAAATTTCCGTTAAGCTAAGAAAGCTGACCCCAGGCAAAGGCTCATTTATTACGGTTGATACCCAAGCTATGACCACCACCCTTCAGTTTAAGTACGACATTAAAGATATTTCCCTGGCGTCCCAGGGGAACCAGCGGATTCAGTGGGCCGGGCGCGAAAATGCCCGTGCTGCGCCAAATTCAAGACCGCTTTGCCCAGGAAAAACCCCTGGCTGGCATTCGCATTTCTGCCTGCTGCCACGTCACTACGGAAACGGCACACCTGGCCATTGCCCTTAAGAACGGTGGGGCCGATGCGGTGCTAATTGCCAGCAACCCCCTCTCCACCCAGGATGACGTGGCCGCTAGCCTGGTAGCCGACTACGGCATTCCAGTCTTTGCCTTCAAGGGTGAAGACAGTGCCACCTTCCACCGCCACGTGCAAACCGCCCTCGACCATCGCCCCAACATCATCATCGACGACGGCAGCGACGTGGTAGCGACCCTGGTGCAAACCCGCCAGCAACAGCTCAGCGACCTGATTGGCACCACGGAAGAAACCACCACGGGCATTATCCGCCTCAAGGCCATGTTCAACGACGGGGTGCTGAGCTTCCCGGCGATGAACGTCAACGATGCCGACACCAAGCACTTCTTCGACAACCGCTACGGCACCGGCCAATCTACCCTGGATGGCATTATTCGGGCTACCAACGTGCTACTGGCGGGCAAAACCATGGTGGTAGCTGGCTATGGCTGGTGCGGCAAGGGTACGGCGCTACGGGCGCGGGGCATGGGTGCCAACGTCATCGTTACCGAAATTGACCCAGTGCGGGCCATCGAAGCGGTGATGGATGGCTTCCGCGCCATGCCTATGGCCCAGGCCGCTCCCCAGGGCGACATCTTTATCACCGTTACCGGCAACAAGCACGTTATCCGCCGCGAGCACTTCGAGGTCATGAAAGACGGGGCGATGGTTTGCAACTCTGGCCACTTTGACATTGAGATCGACCTAGAATCCCTCGGTGCAATGGCTACGGAGGTCAAGCAAGTCCGCAACTTCACTCAGCAATACCTGCTCACCAGTGGTAAGTCGGTGATTGTACTGGGCGAAGGCCGCCTGGTTAACCTGGCCGCCGCCGAAGGCCACCCCAGCGCCGTGATGGACATGAGCTTTGCCAACCAAGCCCTAGCCTGCGAATACCTGGTGAAAAACCAGGGTTCTCTGGCTCCGGGGCTGCACTCCATTCCCGAAGCCGTGGATAAGGAAATTGCCCGCTTGAAACTGGCCGCTATGGGCATCGAAGTCGATAGCCTTACCCCAGAACAGGAAATTTACATTAATTCCTGGACGGTGGGCACCTGAGCCCTGGAGAATGATTGAGCGATCTATTCAGTGATGAACTCAATCATGGGCAGACGATTCTCTAAATTGCCGGTTGTGCTGGCCCTGGTCACCACTCTAGGGCTAGCTATCTGGGCTGGGCTGGGAGGAATCCCGGCCCTTTCCACCGCGCCCGCCCCACCCCGCCTGGTTCCCGCCATCTTGAACGGCAATCCCGTCAATGTTCTCTACATCACCCGCAGTCAGGATACGGTGCTAGTGCGCTGCTATCCCGGCTTTGAGCCCTCCCTGGCGGTTCGCCCCATGGGGGGTGATGCAGGACAGCAGGAAGGCGTCTTAACCTGCGTTAACCCTCAGTAGATTGGGGCAGGTTGCTGTTGAGAATATCGCGAATGCGTTGACGAAACAGCCGTACAGCACTGCGCTGGCCCAACCTACGGCTCTGTTCGATGAAGGAGCCAACCTCTTCAATTGGCAAAAACGGAAACGCTAAACTGGCCTCACAACGCTCAAAGCCACCCTCTACTCGTTGATAAATTAGCAGGGTTTGCTGCGTGTATCTAGGCCGTGCAGGAGACGTTATATCTCACCATCCTGCCACACCGCCCACCTGTTCGCTGTTGATACCCCCATAAAATAACCCCCGCTGCCGAGGCAACGGGGGCGGTTTAGTATAAGGATTTCGCTATAGGTCGTCCGAAGTCGTCCGTGTCTGTAACTAGATTGCCCCAGAGAAGGAAATAAATCACGCCCTCAGACCGCATCTTTATGGCAAGTTGGCGGAATGTCAGTATCCCTCATCATTTCAGTGAAGTGTGATAAGGGTCACTTACCGGCGCGTCTATTGAGCAGTGAAATAGCGAATCTGGGCTGAATGAATTTTATCGAAGGTCTGGATCCCTTGGTTGATGGGTGGTGCTCACCCTAGGGTGGAGCGAACCTGGCTGGCCAGACTTCAGCCTGTAGCTACGGGGCAATGAACCGTTCTAGCTTCAACCTAAAGCCAGGTAAAACCGACTCTCCGGACAATTCCGTAGGCAGTAATCGTACTTCCTCGGCCTGTCCTGGTCGATAAATCTCTACCTGCTGCTCCTGCGGGTTAATCAACCAGGCCAACTGCACACCGCTGGCCATGTATTCTTGCATTTTGGCTTGTAAGCTGGCCAAACTATCCGTAGTGGAACGCAACTCCATGACAAAATCGGGGGCCAGGGGTGGAAACTTGCGCCGTTGCTCTGGGGTGAGCACCTGCCAGCGGAATAGGTCGACCCAGGCTACATCGGGTGAACGCTTGCTACCAATGGGCAACTGAAAAACGGTAGACGAACTAAATACTTTACCGAGCTGGGTTTGGCGATTCCAAATGCCCAGGTCAAGACCTAACTCAAATTCCTGGTTCCCGCTTTCACCACCAACCGGGGGCATTACAAGCAACACTCCTTGGGCATTTTGCTCGATAGCCAGCTCTGGATTGTGAACGCAGAGCTGGTAAAACTGCTCGTCCGTCAGGTGCAACGACTGGACATTCAGCTCAAGGGGCAGATCTAGGGTGGTCATGGCGATCGCGCTACCAGCATCAGGGGCGGCTTGCTCCATCATAGTTCAGGGCTAGAAGGCCCATAGACCCTAGGCGCAGGGGGTAGGTGGGCAGATCTGCTGGCGATAGTACGCGAGCGCTTGCAAGATTGCCAACGCCTCGCCAGAGGATGCCCGCAGGGCCTGTAGCCTGGCCAGAATAGCGTCTACCTGTTCGGACGGAAAGTAGCTAGCGCAAGGGCTACTCAGCGGAATTGGCAAATCTAACTGATGGCGGATAGAAAGAGCTTGGAGTTGTTCACTTAAGGCCAGGGGAATAACGGTAACCATAGGGGCCACATTAACGCTACAGGTTTAGTTTGTCTGTGGCGTCTGAGGATGGCCTGAGTGGGCGCTGATAAACGCTTATAAAAATGTTGGTTTATAGAATCGCCAGAGTGCCGCGATCGCCATCCAACTCAGCCCTCACGCCAACGGGTAGGGCCGCATTCTCGCCATCGTGGCCAAAGGGCAGGTCTGACACAATGGGGAGGCCCAGGTCGCCGAGGCGATCGCGCAGCACCTGCTCAATGGTGAAGCTAGGTACCTCCGCCGGTGGGTCGCAGCGGCTAAACCGCCCCAGGGCAATGCCTTGCACCCCGGTGAGCTTGCCCATCATGCGCCAGTGGGTGAGCATGCGATCGATGCGGTAGGGCGCTTCGGTAACGTCTTCCAGGGCCAGGATGACGCCGCTTAAATCAGGCTCATGCCCAGTTCCTAGTAGGTGCGTAGCCACCGTGAGATTCGCCGGTAGTAATCGCCCCGTCACTCTGCCCCCTCCCCAACCCCAGCCCTTGCAACGGCGATAGCGGTAGTCCCATAGCTAAATCCCTCAGCCGCTGCTGCGACCAGGGAGGCTCAGCGGCCAGGGTGGTCAAGAGGGGGCCGTGTACCCCAGCAATGCCCTGGCGAGCCAGACTCCATAGCAAGCTGGTGATATCTGAAAAGCCAATCAGCCACTTTGGGGTGATGCCCGCTGGCCAAGCCCACGTCTCCAGCAGCCGTGTACCCCCGTAGCCGCCGCGAGCGCAGAGAATGCCGCGACAGGTTGGATCAGCCAGCGCCTCTGCCAGTTGTGTTCGTCGAGACTGATCGGCCCCAGCTAGGTATCCCCATCGGTCGCTCTACGGCCAGGGGGAACCTGCCACCCCTAAAGCCCCAACTTTGCCACAGGTCTACCCCGGCTTGCAAGCTTTCTAGTTCCCTAAGCGCGCCGCTGGGGGCGATCACAATCAGGCGATCGCCCGCCGACAAGAACGGTGGATACTGACAGCTTGGCAAGGGCACAGCGGCATCGAAAGGACTGGTCACGGAATAGTTTCCTGCGGCAGGTGGAGGACAGATTAAGTTTTGCACTGGGCTGACGGAGAGCCATTGCCTATCCTACGGGAACTTGCCGCGTCCTGGCGGCGCTAAGGCCGCAAAATTTGGCTGAGGTGGCATGATAGAAAGCTGGAGTTTTTGCGAGTTAAGCTTTGGCTGTTGTTCGAGTCCGCCAGCACGTTAATCCCCTCAGTGAGCGCTACCAGATTCCCATTCAGATGCCAGTTTGGGAGCAGGTCTACGCGGCTCCCAAACAGCCCCTGCACATTGACATTGGTTGCGGTAAGGGCATTTTTGTTCAGCAAATGGCCCAACTTCAGCCTGGGTGGAATTTTTTGGGGCTCGAAATTCGTAAGCCTGTGGTAGAACAGGCCCAAAAGCGCCAGCAAGAAGCCGGTTTAACCAATCTGCACATTATGTATTGCAACGTCAACCTTTCCTTTCGCGCCCTGCTAGAAAGCTGGGGCGAGGCCAACCCGCTTCAGCAGGTGTCGATTCAGTTCCCGGACCCGTGGTTTAAGAAACGGCACCAAAAGCGCCGAGTGCTACAGCCACAGTTAGTTGACGAGCTAGCGGAATTTTTGCCTGCCGGAGGGAGGGTGGTGATCCAGTCTGATGTAGAAGCGGTGGCGCTAGATATGGCAGAACGCCTCAGCGAATGTCCTCAGTTTAGTCGTACGGAGCACGATTGGTTACCGCTCAGCCCCTTTCCTGCCCTGACCGAGCGCGAACGAGTTACCCTGGCACAGGGGCTTCCGGTCTATCGAGCCGTTTTTTTGCGGCGCTAGGGCAGACTGGCTATTCTAGGAAGTTGTGGTCGTCATCCAGGCAAGCATCCCAACTGGCCGATAGGGCATCTGCTACCATTGCCTCTAAGGTAGCGGTGTTGACCGTCCGAGTTAGATGCTCTTTCATGGGGTCGGAGAGGGGTACCAACCGCAGTCGTCGATTATCCTGCACCAGGTCAAAATGGCTTTGTTCACAGACCGTTTTGCCAATCTCCAGGTAGTCAAAACTGTGCACGTTGATGTATAAGGTACTATTAGCAACGAGCGTAGCTTGCTGCGGATCTGCGAAGACCTCCATCACCAAGCCTTGGCCTTCCGAAAGCAACACCCCATCCTCTAGATGGCTGTAGCTCACCTGCGCAAGGTCTTGAAGCAGTCTGAGCATGTCGGCCTTATTTACCACTACCCCGCTGTCTACCAGACAAGGAGCAAGCTGGCTTACATTTTTAACACGCTCGTGACTCATAGCTCGTTAACCACGCTACGTCATTCTAGAGAGCAAGCTGGTTGGCGGTGCTCTTGATGCTCTACATTCACGATACTCGATATTGCTGGGAATGATCCGCCTTAGCTAGGTTTCTTGTTGGGATCCGAAGCGCCTTTGGGCCGCCAAATCGTCCTCTGCTGAGCCTTCCGATAGACTACTGAAGTCGCTGGGTGGTTACGGAAATGTTGTTTTATGTTGAGTAGGATTGCCCATGTCTTTCCCTGCCGATGACTCTGAGACAGCGCCCTCAACGCCTCCAACCTCGGCTGCTAGAGCAGGTTTCTGGTCAAGATTAGGTGGAGCCATTCTGTTTTACACCTGCCTCCCTTTACCGGGCTGGTGGGTGCCCAGGTTTGAAGGCATTGCCGCTCTGGCTCCGCTGGTTGGGGTGCTGCTGGGGCTTGGCCTAGTTCTCGTAGATGCCGGGCTCCAGGCCCTAGAGGTTGGGGCGCTACTACGGAGTGCTCTGGTGGTTGGGCTATGGCTGGGGCTAACCGGGGGGGCTGCACCTGGATGGCGCGATAGACACCGCTGATGGACTGGCAGTGATGGATCCTCAACGGCGCTTAGCCGTCATGGCGGACAGCCGCACCGGAGCCTTTGGGGTGATGGCGGCGATCGCCATCCTGGGCCTGAAAACCCTGGCTCTGGCAGATTTAGACCTGGGTCGGGGATGTTTTTTAGTCACCGCAATGCTGTGGAGCCGGTGGGGACAGGTGATGGCCATCGCCAACTACCCTTACCTGCGGCCAGGGGGCCAGGGTGCCTTGCACAAAGCTCACCTGCGCCTGCTGCTGGATGACCTCGGCCTGGGGCCGGTGCTTGGCCTGATGCTCTGCGCAGTTTGCATGGTTCGCCATCCTGACCAGCTTGCTCTGTCCGTCGGGGCATTAGTCGGCAGTCTCATCATCACGCTGGCGATAGGTGCCTGGCTGAATCGTCGCCTGGGTGGCCACACCGGCGACACCTACGGAGCCACCGTAGAATGGACTGAAACCCTGGTTCTTTGCCTGGGAGCCGTGCTGGAAGCCTCCCTGGTTAGCCCGACTTAACGCCCTAGTATCGAAAGTAGGGAGGATTCCCATTTTGGCGGTACTCTGCGATAGTGTGACTATGCGCCACGCCGAGGAGGTCAGCGGTGGTTCCCCTAAGAGACGATAACCCTACCCAAATTAGGCCCTACGTCACCTACGGGCTCATTGTGCTGAACGTGGCTATCTTCATCTACGAACTCAGCCTCTCCTCCTACGATCTAACTAACTTTTTTGGAGCCTGGGCCGTTGTACCAGAGGAGTTTTCCACCAGTTTGACCACCGGTATTTCAACCCTCAATGCCGAAGAGTGGTTAACGCTGATTACCAGCCAGTTTCTCCACGGCGGCTTTTTGCACCTGGCGGGTAACATGCTCTACCTGTGGATTTTTGGCAACAATGTCGAAGACCAGATGGGTCATATCCGCTTTCTGCTGTTTTATCTCCTCTGCGGGGTGCTGGCCAACCTCACCCAGTGGGTCTTCGCCGCTGGTTCCGAAATTCCCTCCCTGGGGGCCAGCGGGGCGATCGCGGGCGTGATGGGAGCCTACATCTTCCGCTTTCCAGAGGTGCGGATTCTCACCCTGGTGCCCATCGGCCCTTTCCCGTTGCCGCTGCAAATTCCGGCCATCTTTTACCTGGGTCTGTGGTTTGCCCAGCAAGCTCTCTACGGCCTGGTCAGCCTTGAAGCTCCCACAATGATTGGCATGGAGGGCGGCGGCATTGCCTATTGGGCTCATGCGGGCGGTTTTGTGATTGGTGTTGTGCTTGGGCCTGTCTTTGGTCTATTTAGCCGTAAAGATACAGCCCCGCTCTCTGTCGCCGATCCTTCTAAGCCGCAATAACCCTTTTATGTCTCACCTATCGCTGTAGTTGCTTGTACATCTCACACGGCAAAAGTAACCGTCACCCGCTGAGGCTTGAGATAGTCGCAATCAATCTTGCTGTTATCCACGGCCTCAACCGCATTAAGCTGGGCGGTCAGATTTTTCATCGCTGCAATTTGCATGGCCAGCATACCATTCACATCCAGCGTCAGGTCAAAACTCATGGTGTTCATCAGGCCGGCTGTGCGGTCAGACAGCAGATTTTGCCAGGTTGGTTCATAGGGCAACCAGGCGTATTCCGCCAGGTTCAACCCCTGGTTGGGCGTCCACAACCGCCCTGGATACTCCATAACTTCTGGGGAAATCTCAGGCGCGCATAGATCCTGAATTTCGATGCGGGTGGCACCGAGGGTCACCAACAGGCGCAGCAATTCCTGCCTGCGTTCGTAGAGCAACCCTGAAAAATAGTCGGTCACAGGTAAATAAACCTGTTGCATGGCTGGCAGCGGATGCTGGCGGTAGTAGCGCTGCGCCACAGGATGCCCAGGAGGAAACTGCAGCCCAACTGGCAAAGCGGTAATCGACGCTTTATCGACAATGGTTTCGTACCAGTAGTCCAGATCAATGCCTGCCAGAGCCTGGTAGAGCAGGCGGGAATCCTGATCGCGCTTGCGAATTAAATGATCCGCAGTCATTTCGGCGGGCAGCTTGTCGTCTAAGAGGAGCCGAATCGCCCAAAAAAGTGCCGCTGTCGTCCCTGGTAATTGTAGGGCTGTAACTACCTCTAAGGAATTTACCAGCAACCGAGTATGAACCATCAGCGACTGAAAGGCCCGCCGCAGATCTAGCTCAGCCCGCGAAATAATCACCTCCTGTTCTCGAAAGGTGTTTTCGATGGGATCCTCAAAGTCATCGGGGATTTGCCCGGCGGCCAACACATGCAGCAAAGGCCGATAGCTAAAGCCAAAGGACTCGGAAGATTGTCGCTGGCCGAAGGATTTAGACCGAGAACGAAAAATCATAGGTCAAACACAGCCGTAGGAGGTTTTACGTGCGACTGGGGCCATTGCCAGGCAGGCTCTAGTGATCGCTGCTAACACTAAACTACAGGATCCCGCAAAAATTCAACCCCCTGGGCTGAATAGGCATCAAGCCTAACGCTAAGCTTTGGAATTCAAGGGTTAAGACCATGCTCTGAACTCAACACCCAAAACGCCAAACCCTAATCCAACCCCAGTTCCCGCTTCAGCAGATTGATAGACTTATCGCCAATGTAACTGTCACAAACAATCAGTTGGGGAGGCCGAATCAGGTCTTCTCGAGACTGAGCAATCACCTGTTTAACGGCGGGCAGGCTGGCTTCGTCGAACACCACAATGGTTTGGGCACTGTGAACCACGGCATTGAGCTTGTAGGCATCGTCGGTTTGGGCTGTCATGACCAGGATGTCATCCCCACGCAAGCTGTAGCTAATCACCTCAGCGGCTCGCAAAATGCCTGTGCTGAGGCTAACCATACCAAGGCAAGTACCCTTGGATAGGTCTTTGAGCAAGCCCAGTTCCTTTTTGTAGTCGTAGATATCAACGGCAATAACTCGGACAGACTTGGGAGCCGCTATTTCCTCAGCCTCGCTAATGAAATAGCGACTAGTCACCACCGTGCCCGACCGAGCCTGGGACAGCACTCCCTCTAATTCCTCCAGGGGAACGAGTTGCAGGGGAATTTTAAGGGCGGCTTCTAGCTCCCGCGCAATGAGCTGGCCAGCACCAATATCTTGCCGGGGCACAGTGACCAGCACCCTTGCACTACAGCGCAAGCGCCAATCAATTTCTGCCAGAAATAGTTCACGCGCTTGGTTGAGCGAACATCCCTGGCGCAGCAATTCGTCCAGGCCATTTTCCACCACCTCCCGAGACTGGGGAAACTCATCCCACAGGGCCGACTGGGGCCGGGCGCTCTCACTAACACCCTGCTCTCGGACATAGATACCAGAACCAGGCAGGGCTTCCACAACGCCCGCTTCCTCTAGTTGACGATACACTTTGCTGATGGTGTTGCGGTGCAGCCCGGTGTGCATCGCCAGTTGCCGGGTGCTGGGCAAACGATAGCCCGGCGGATACTGACGCGAGGCAATGGCAAACCAAATTTGATCGTAAAGCTGGGTCGAAGCCGGAATTTCGCTATCCGGCTGAATGTGAAACTGCACCACTAAAGCACCTCCAGGCTGCTACATCACCGAAGCAAGGATAGATACACCGGCTGTACTGCTAATTTAGGACGAATTGTGAGCAAGGGGCAGAGTTCTAGGGAACAGCGGCAAGGCCCGCAATAAATTTTGACATTTCTGAGAACGACAGCGGTAAGGTAGGAGTGGCTTTTTCACACTACCCCAACTGACTATGACCTCCCTAGTACGTACGGAAACGGTTTCGATCACCAGTGGCGACCTGGCCATTCCGGCTTACCTGGCCGAGCCTTCTCGACCGGGCACCTTTGGCGGTGTGGTGGTGATTCAAGAAGTATTTGGCGTCAACAGCCACATTCGCGAAGTGGCCGAGCGTTTGGCCGGGGCAGGCTATGTGGCCATTGCTCCTCACATTTACCACCGCCAGGCCCCTGGGTTTGAAGTGGGCTACACCGAGGCCGATTTAGACCAGGGGCGGCAATACAAGCTGGGTACCCGTGCCGACGAGTTGCTGAGCGATGTGGCCGGGGCGATCGCCCACCTTTACACCAAGCCCAACGTTAGCCGGGCCGGGGTGGGCTGCATTGGCTTTTGCTTTGGCGGCCATGTCGCTTACCTGGCCGCCACCCTACCAGAGGTCAAGGCCACAGCCTCCTTCTACGGGGCGGGCCTTACCACCACCACCCCTGGCGGCGGCGACCCTACCCTCAGCCGCACCCCAGAGATCGGTGGCATGCTCTACGGTTTCTTTGGCAGCGAGGATCCCCTCATCTCTCTGGAGGAGGTCGATCAAATCGAGACGGCTCTAACCGAGCATGGGGTTCCCCACAAAATTTTTCGGTATGTGGGGGCTAACCACGGCTTCTTCTGCGACCAGCGCTACAGCTACCACGCTGAAGCCGCCAAAGATGCCTGGGAAAAAGTCCTAGAACTGTTCAAAACGGTTTTGCCTGCAGGGATTTAGGTTTGGATTGGCGATTTTGGATGTTGGCGGGGTATCCCCGCTTGGCGGGGCAGGGGTGAGTTGGTGATTTGGGATTTGTATTCGCAGAAAAAACCGGGTCTCTTATTCACCCAACACCATGGGTGGCAAGGACAAAGAAACCCGGTTTTTAGGCGCAACAGAGAGAACTAGATATTGACTAGACGGATCCAACCGCTGCGGGTACGTTCTTGGCAGACTCATCATCCAGGCCGACCAATTTGGCGCTCAGATCCCACAGCTTGCGGGCTTTGGCATCGTCCTGGGCCTCGTTAGAAACTTCCTGCGCAAAGGAACGCCGACCCGGTTTTTGGCGATTGCCCCAGCTCCAGTAAATGCCGGATTCCTTCAACTCAGGGTTGGCCACAACCGCTGCTACCCGTTCTCCAGCGAGCGGCTGGGTGACGTACCCCCCCGTAATGTTCTTTTGGAACCAGGGAAAGATGGTTTGAAACGCCTTGAAGTGGTTGCGGAATAGGGGTGTATCGGCCACGCAACCAGGGTAGAGGGAGCTAAAGGTAATGCCAGTTTGCTCATGGTAGCGGCGGTGCAGTTCCCGCATGGTTAGCACGTTGCAGAGCTTGCTGTCTTTGTAGGCTTTGCCCGACTTGAATTTCTTGCCGTTGATCATTGAAATTGGCGCTTTGAAGCCCGCCTCAAAGCCCTCCAGGTTACCCAGGTCAGGCGGGGCAGGGATAGGAATTTTGCCGCCCAGTTCCTTGGGGTTAGCGGTTACGGTACCGAGAATGATCAGGCGTTTGTCGCTGGCAGGGGAGGCTTTCAGATCCTCCAGCAGCAGGTTGCAGAGCAGGAAGTGGCCCAGGTGGTTGGTAGCAACGCTGACCTCGTAGCCATCTTCACTGTAGATAGGTTCTTTTTCTAGCGGATAGTAAACGGCGGCATTGCAGACCAGCGCTTCGAGGGAACGCCCCGTAGCCCGAAAATCGCTAACAAACTGGCGGACGCTGGCCAAAGAGACCAGATCAAGATGAATAATCTGGTAGCTCGCGGCGGGCATGCCAATGTCGTTGGCGGCCTGCTGGGTCTTTTCTAGATTGCGGCAGGCCATCACCACATACCAACCCTGGTCGGTCAGGGCTTTGGCGGCGTTAAGCCCTACTCCAGACGACGCCCCGGTCACAATAACGGTCTTCTGCTGTTCCATAACGGCTTATTGCTGAATCGCTTCTAGCTTTCCAGTGTTAAGGATTCCATCGGCACTGACGCCTTCTCTTAATGTTTTGTGAGGTGTTGTTACATCAGACAACCTATGGAGAAAGTAATGCTCTCAGCCGTTTGCCAGCTTCACCAACTTAGCGGCTGACAAACCGAGCAAACGTAGCATCGTCGCCCGCCGATTACCACCTTTTCGATGCCAGTACCGCAGCGGTAGCAGGGCTGACCCTGGCGGCCAAATACCCAGTGACGGTACTCATAGCGCCGATGACCAGCGGCTTTGAGCTGAGCGGCTAGGGTCAAGTCATTGGTAATGCCGTTGTGCCGGTAAGACTGGCGAGGCAGGGCCAGCGCCACCTCAGCAAAGGTTGTAAGCCGGGCAGGGCTACAGTCCACCGGGCGCTGGCGGGGGTGAATACCCGCCACGTACAGAATCTCGCTGCGCAAATAATTGCCGATGCCTCCCAAAAAGCCTTGATCGAGCAACAGCGTGGCAAACTGGCGGCGGCAAAATTTAGCCTCTAGGCTACGGGCCTGCACTGTGGCGGGCTGTACGGCTGTGTCTAGGGTATCTGGCCCCAGTTTGGCAATGTAGGGATGGTGCCGCACGGCCTCAGCCGTCAGGATCTCAATATCCGAAGCGCTATACAGCAAGGCCCAGCGCTCAGCCGTGTAGACGGCAAACCGCAGCTGACGAGTAGTAACCGGAGCGGCGTTGGGTTTGCAAATCACCCACTTACCGTAGAGCTGGTTGTGGCTGTAAACCCCTAGGCCATTGTCAAAGCCCGTCACCAGGGCTTTGCCGTAGGGTGTAACGGCGGTAACCGTAGAGCCGATGAGCTGATCTTCGTAGGGTTTGAGGTGTTCAAAGGCAAAAAATACATCCTCAGCTCGGTTTCCGGCAATCGCACGATGAATTTTATCGGCGGCACGACGAATTTCTGGGCCTTCAGGCATGGGGCAGTTTACGCGACTTGTCCTTTTAGGGTAATGGTTTTGTCGGCGGGGGGCGCAGTGCTGCGGCCTGTCATGCTTATTGCCTGGTCGATGTAGATTGTAACCACAGCTCCGCAACGTCTGAAATCAGGCCAAACTCAAAATCGTAGATCAGGGCTTGCAGCTTATCAATAAGCCCAACCTGTTCTCTCGGAATTTGGTGAATTAGCGTTTTCACGGCCTCATCTCGGCCAATCTGAGCCGCTTTTTGTAGCTCAGTAATCCATGCTGGTGGCATACCGGCTAAATCATTCATCGTCAATCGGCGGCCATCGGCGGCTTGAGAAGTGATGGGTGGCGTTCGACATCCACCATTGGCACTATCCTCGGCGTAAATCAGCGGCAGGCCGAGGTGTTCAGCCATTTTACGCAGCAGCGTTTCGGTGGAGAAGGGTTTGGTGATGTAGTCATTACAGCCTGCAGCCAGGGCCAGCGCTCGATCCTCTGGAAAGGCTTGGGCCGTAAGGGCGATGATGACGGTAGGCGGTGGGCTAGTGGGCTGGTTCAGGGTTGGGCTGGCCTGGCGGCTATTAGGATAATGGCCGTTGTGATGATGGCCGTTTTGCTGCTGCTCCTGCGCCCGAATCCGTTGGGTCACTTCGTAGCCATTTAGCCCAGGCAGGCGAATATCCATCCAAATCAGGTGGGGCTGCCACTGTTGCCAAATTTGCAGAGCGGCTTCACCGGTGGCGGCTTCTTGAATATGCACCCCAATCGGGCTCAGCAACCGAGCCAGCAGCAGACGATTTTCGCTCTGATCATCCACGATTAGGATTCGATAGCTCTCCTGATTGGCTTGCAGGCTCACGACCTGGGCCTCGCTAGCGCAACCCAGAATTTCCTCCTGAGACACCAGACCCACAGGGATGGTGAAAGAAAAGGTGCTGCCATCTCCCCACCGGCTATCCACCGAAATATCGCCTCCCATTAGCTGTACCAGGCATCGGCTAATGGAAAGGCCCAACCCTGTGCCTTCCTGGGATTGTTTACCGGCCGGGGTTGGGTAAACGCATCAAAAATTAAGTCAAAATCTTGAGACGCAATGCCGATACCGCTATCGTTGACCTCAAACGTTAGCCGGGTGGTTCGCTGAGCAGTGTTAGCTTCGCTGGCGCTCACACGTAGATGAATGCCGCCCTGGAAGGTAAATTTGATGGCGTTACTCAGTAGGTTGAGCAGTATCTGTTCTAGTTTTTGAGAATCAACCTCGATGCACTGAGGCACATTCGGTAGGATTTCGAGCTGGAAGGACAGATGTTTGCGGTTAATGGATTCACTCAAGGTTTGGCGAATGGCCTGGAGCTGTTTGAACAAATCAATGGGTTGGTTGTCGAGGGTAATTTTTCCCGCTTCAATTTTGGACTTATCTAAAATGTCGTTAATCAGCCGCAATAGATGGTGGCCATTGTTATGAATCACGTTGAGATAGTCTCGAAAATCAGCGGTCAGATCGGGACTCTGTTGCATCAGTTCCGAAAAGCCCAGGATGCCATTCAGCGGGGTGCGTAGCTCATGGCTCATATTGGCCAGGAAAACACTTTTAGACTGGTTAGCGGCCTCGGCTTCGGCTTTAGCCTGGTTAAGATCTTCCTCAGCGCGTTTGCGATCGCGAATATCCTGCACCATGCTGATCACCCCCATCGGTTTGCCCTGGCGATCGCACAGGAGCGCCTTGGTGGACTGCACCCAAACCACCTCTCCAGTGGGGGTGATGTAACGTTTTTCCATAACGGTTTGCAGCTTTTCGCCGGTAGCCAGGCGTTGAAACTGATCCAAACAAAGCCGCCGATCCTCTGGGTGGATGATGCCATCAAACTGGCCATGCGGCAGATCCGAAAAGTTATAGCCCGTAATGTCACAAAATCGCTCATTTACCTGGAGTAACTGGCCATCCAGGCTGGCAATGCTGATACCTAAGGGACTTTGTTCGTACAAACCGCGAAAGCGCTCTTCGCTGTCTCGCAGTTCAGCGGTGCGCTGCTCAACCTTGGCCTCTAGCTCCTGATTTAATTGCTGAAGCTGAAGTTCGGCCCGTTTGCGATCGCTAACATTGCGAATCATACACAGCACCGCATCCGGCTGATAGGGGACAATGCGCACCTCTTCATACTGCACTTCACCATGCCACTGGATTTGATGCTCATAGTGCTGCATGGTGCCAGTGCTCAGGGCCGCCTGAACGGCCTCAAACTGTCTGGCTACGACTCCAGGCGAATGCACCTCTGAAATATGCATCCCAACCACGACCGGTAGCACTTTACCCACAAAGGCATTGGCAGAAAAGCGCAGAATTTTACCATCGGCGCTGATCACGGCCAGTATGTCTGGAATGGCCGAGAGAATTGCTCGGTTCTGGGCTTCGCTGGCTTGCAGGGCCGCCTCCGTTTGCTGCCGTTCGATAGCAATTCTGGCGATGTTGGCCGCCAGGTGAATCACCTCAAGTTCGTTATCCAAGGGCGAGCGCACCGTTGGGTAATAGACCGCAAAGGTGCCCAAAACCTGCTCATCCCTGGCGATAATGGGGACTGACCAGCAGGCTCGCAAGCCGTTCTCCAGAGCCAGAACTTTAAAATTTCGCCAAAGCGGATCCTGCTCAATATTCGAGGTGATGACAGGCTGCCGCCGAAACACCGCCGTACCGCAAGAGCCGACCCCTTCGCCAAATTTAATCTGGGCTGACTCAATGGCCTGAATATACGGCTTTGGTAGCCGGGGAGCCGCCGCTGGAATAAGCGTGCCGCTGCCATCTACAAACAAAATGGAACTTAGCGCCCCGTCTAACTGCGCCTCGATCGCAACCATCAGCTCCATCAAAATGTCCGTCAGGGGTTCCCCGCCCGAAATCCTGGCCAAAATCCGGTTTTGCAGCTCCAGTAGAATTTCTGTTCGCTTGCGATCGGTGATATCGGCATCGGTGCCCACCATGCGGACAACCTCACCCTGGGCGTTGCGAATGGCCTGCCCCCGCACCAGAATCCACCGCACCGTCCCATCTTTATGCCGCATGCGGTGCTCGTAGAGGTATTCCGAGGTATGGCCCTCCAGGTGGGCCTGGGCCGCGGCCATCACGGCGTCGCGATCATCAGGGTGGATGTGATCGCTCCACTGGTTCAAATCATTGGGAATTTCTGCATCGGTGTAGCCTAAAATGGCCTTTACGTTGGGGTCGAGGTAGAACTCTCCGGTCTGCACATACCACTCCCACACCCCCACCCTGGCCGCGCGAGTCGCCAAGCTGTAACGCTCTTCGACCTGACGTAGAGTGTGCTCTGTGGGGGAAGCGTTTCTGCGCCAGAGGCCCCAAATCTGTGGTTCATCCGCCGCTACATAGCTCATCTGGCCAGTCACCGAGAAGATTGTGCCAGCCTGAGTTCGTAGGGTGAGAGAAAGGGTTTGGGAACCACCGTGTTTTTGCAAGTGGGTACAAGCTTGGCGGAAACGATGGTGATCGTCTGCCATTAGAAGATCAAAAAACGAGATCGGGTGAGCTTCGACCAGATCCCTAACGCTGGGGACTGAGTTATGGCCCAAAATCATCCGCCAGGTTGGGTTAGTGTAAATCAGCGTGCCATCCGGTCTAACAACGTGCACTAAATCACTGGAATGGTCAAATAAACGGCGGAGATTATCTAGGGTTGCTTGCATAGACAGAGGTATTGGCGTTCCGATGCACCGAGGATTTTTAGCCTACGCTAAAGTTTCCCAACTGATCCATTGAGACTTCGTCAGCAACCCATTGCCTTTTCCTTGACTCAGGCTCAACTACTCAGGCTCAACTCCCAATGCTCTCAATTGGGCGGCCAGTCGCTCGGCTCGCTGGTGTTCTTGCTCGGCCCGCTGTTGTTCCTGGGTGGCCCGTTCCTCAACCGTCGGCACCCAGCTACCATCGTCGCGGTACCAGCGCAACCAGATCCCCTCTGTGCCCTGGTATTGGCCCCGCCAAACTCCTAACCCCAGGCTCAGCTCGTCAAACCAAAATCGCGACTCAGATAAATCAATTTCCTGATAGCGGGGGCCAAACAACCGAAATAGCCGAAAGGTATTGGTGTAGCGATCAAACACGCCGTAGTAGGGAATGCGCAGGATCTGCTCGTAGACCTGCCACTTGGTGGGGGGCTGGTTTACCTCCCGCAGGGTTTGTCCCAGATCTTCGGCTTCGGTGCCCGGTGACAGCAGTTCGATCACCAGAAACGGGCTTACCCCCTCCTGCCAGATCACATAGCTCCAGCGGAGATCAGTCTGCTGCAAGGCCCGGGGCACTCCCAGCACCAGAAACCAGTCGGGCCGCTTATGCCAGAGGGTGTGGCGAACATCGTAGTAAAGGTTGAGATCGGTGCCCACAAAGATGTCCTGGGCGGGATAGCTGGGCGGCTGACAGGTTTCCCGCAGCAATTGGGGTTGAAAGTCATGAAATTCGTCGGGCAACCCTGGCTCCTCCGGGTCTTCGCTGGGTAAGTCGTACATGGTGGGCAGGGTTTCAGAGGCGGGCCGTGGGTCGTTGCTGTAAGCCATAGTGCTGCCTGGGGAGCCATTAGGTTTAGTTTACTCAACTTACTTGCCCATCAGGGCTAGAGCCTTGGCACTGTCAACCATTGGGAGCTACCGAGACGCTGTATCTGGGGTTGTCAAATCCTATATTTATCTATTCCTAACTAGATGTAGTTGTACAAATCGGCTACCCTAAGGGTCAGCCAAGTTGTTTGGGCCAGATCTCGCCTGAAAATCAAGGCAGTCAATCGGTATAATTGTACTATAAAATCGTCACACTATGTCCTTCGTTGGTCTCCATATCCACAGCAACTACAGCCTGCTCGACGGGGCCAGTCAACTGCCGCAACTGGTGGAGCGGGCGAAGGAGTTGGGCATGCCAGCGATCGCCCTGACCGACCACGGGGTGATGTACGGGGCGATCGAGCTAATTAAAGTCTGCACCGCCGCTGAGATCAAGCCCATCATCGGCAATGAGATGTACATCATCAACGGCGACATTGCCCAGCAGCAGCGCCGTCCCCGGTACCACCAGGTGGTGCTGGCCAAAAACACCCAGGGCTACAAGAACCTGGTCAAGCTGACGACGATTTCCCACCTACAGGGGGTACAGGGCAAGGGTATTTTTTCCCGGCCCTGCATTAATAAAGACCTGCTGGAGCAGTACCACGAGGGCTTGATTGTCACCAGCGCCTGCCTGGGGGGCGAGGTACCCCAAGCCATTCTGCAAAAGCGGCCCGATGTGGCCCGGCGGGTGGCCCAGTGGTACAAGGATTTGTTCGGCGATGACTACTACCTGGAAATTCAAGACCATGGCTCCCCCGAAGACCGGGTGGTGAATGTGGAGATCCTCAAGATCGCCCAGGAACTGGAGATTCAGGTCATTTGCACCAACGACTCCCACTACATTTCCTGCAACGATGTAGAAGCCCACGATGCGCTGCTGTGCATTCAAACCGGCAAGCTGCTGACGGAGGACAAGCGGCTGCGCTACAGCGGTACGGAGTATCTCAAATCCGCGGATGAGATGCGCCTGCTGTTCCGCGATCACCTGGAGCCGGAGGTGATCGAAACATCCATCGCCAACACCCTGGAGGTGGCCGACAAGGTGGAAGAATACACCGGCATCCTGGGACAGCCCCGTATTCCTGACTTTCCCCTGCCGCCTGAATTCAACGACGCTGGGGAGTATATGGCCCACGTGGCCCGCGAGGGGCTGGTCAAGCGGATGAAGACCATCCGCTACGAGGACATTGCCCAGGAGTACCGTGATCGCCTCGAATACGAAATCGAGATGATGATCCAGATGGGCTTTCCCACCTACTTCCTAGTGGTGTGGGACTACATCCGCTTTGCCCGTGACCACAACATCCCCGTGGGGCCGGGGCGGGGCTCGGCGGCGGGCTCTCTGGTGGCCTACGCCATGGGCATCACCAATATTGACCCCATCCACCACGGGTTGCTGTTCGAGCGCTTTTTAAATCCCGAACGCAAATCCATGCCGGATATTGACACCGACTTCTGCATCGACCGGCGGGAAGAAGTCATCCAATACGTCACTCGCCGCTACGGCGAAGAGCGGGTGGCGCAAATCATCACCTTCAACCGCATGACCTCTAAGGCAGTACTCAAGGATGTGGCGCGGGTGCTGGATATTCCCTACGCCGAGTCTGACCGCATGGCCAAGCTGATTCCGGTATCGCGGGGTAAGCCTACCAAGCTGAAGGTGATGATTTCCGATGAAACCCCTGCTCCAGAATTCAAAGAAAAGTACGACAACGACCCCCAAACCCGCCGCTGGCTCGACATGGCCATCCGCATCGAAGGCACTAACAAAACCTTTGGCATGCACGCGGCTGGGGTGGTGATCTCCAAAGATCCCCTGGACGAAATTGTGCCCCTGCAACGCAACAACGATGGCCAGGTGATCACCCAATACTACATGGAGGATGTGGAGGCGATCGGGCTCCTAAAAATGGACTTTCTGGGCCTGCGCAACCTCACCATGATCCAGAAAACCCTGGAACTAATCGAGGCTAACCATGGCACTAAGCTCGACCCCGACGACCTCCCCATGGATGACTCCGCCACCTTCAAACTGCTAGAGCGGGGCGACCTGGGCGGCGTCTTCCAGTTGGAGTCCTCCGGTATGCGGCAGATCGTCCGCGACCTCAAACCCTCCGGCCTGGAAGATATCTCCTCCGTGCTGGCCCTCTACCGACCAGGGCCGCTGGATGCCGGGCTCATCCCCAAGTTCATCAACCGCAAGCATGGGCGCGAAAAAATTGACTTTGCCGACCAAATCCTGGAGCCCATTCTCAGCGAAACCTACGGCATCATGGTCTACCAGGAACAGATCATGAAAATCGCCCAGGATATGGGGCGGCTACTCCCTCGGCCAGGCCGACCTGCTGCGGCGGGCCATGGGTAAAAAGAAAATGTCGGAAATGCTCAAGCACCAGGAAAACTTTGTTAACGGGGCGGTGGAACGCGGCGTGGCCAAGAAAACCGCCGAAGAACTCTGGGACCAAATGGTGAAATTCGCCGAATACTGCCTCAGCGCCGATACCGAACTGCTGACGGTAGAGTACGGCCCCCTCACCATTTGGGGAAATAGTGGCCAAACGCATCCCCTGCCACGTCTTCAGTGTGAATGAGCAGGGCTTTGTCTACACCCAGGCTATTGCCCAATGGCACCCTCGCGGCCAGCAAGAGGTGTTTGAATACCACCTCGACGACGGCACCACCATCCGCGCCACCGCCGACCACCAATTCATGACCGAGACCGGGGAGATGCTGGCCATTGATGAAATCTTTCAGCGTGGGCTAGAGTTGAAGCAGGTCGAGGCTCCTTGGCCTAGGGTATTGCGCTGCGCGTGATATGTATGACATTGAGTTTACTCAGGGTGCCATTGATGACCTGCGATTTCTGAAAAAGAACGAGCAGCAGCAGGTGATTGCTGGCATTGAAAGCCAGCTTTTGTATGAACCTACTATCGAAACACGAAATCGAAAGCGCCTTCGTCCTAACGATGTTTCAGAGTGGGAACTGCGATTAGGTAGGTTTCGTGTTTTCTACGATATTGAGTCAATTGTAAGAATCGTTAAAGTTGAAGCCATTGGCTATAAAGAAGGCAACCAGCTATTTATTCGTGGAGAGCCATACCAGCTATGAAAACTGTTCCGTTAATCGATGTGTTGGCCCCCCTGGCGGATTTGCTGGAGCAAGCTCAGGAAGAGGCTCTGATTTTGCAAACTCCTGATGGCAAAGAATTTATATTAGCTGCTCTTGATGACTTTGCCCATGAAGTAGAGCTAACTCGACAAAACCCCGCTTTAATGGCGCTTCTCGATCGGCGTGGACATGAGGAATCGATAGTTAAGTTATCAAGTTTGAAAGCTCAGCTTGGATTGGATTGAGGAGCCTAAGAAATCCGTCCTTAATTTCCCTTAATTAGCTGAGGCAGCTATGGCTCTTTTCAGGCAACTTCTCAAACTTCATAAGGATAAGGGCAATGTCCCTTTAGAAGATTTCTTCACTGAGGTTGTTGCTTATTTTCTGAACGAGAACAGAGACATTTTATTTTCCTGGCTTGAGTACAGCCATATTCTAGAATCAGGTAATTACGTAGGAGCTAACGTTGCTACACAGAAAACCTATCAGCACCCCGTCAGAGGCGATGAAAAGCGACCTGATATAGTGCTCGAGTTATCGAATGGAGAGAATTATGATCTCATCTTCATTGAAAGCAAGGTGGGATCATCTGAAGGATATAATCAACTGTCTGATTATGCTGAAATCCTAAACTCACTTCCTGGATATCGACATAAAACTCTGATATATGTAACCAGGGATTTTGATCCTAAAAAAAGAGGCTAAAGTTCTCAAAAATATTCCTGCCTCTGCAGTTCAATTGAGTCAGTTGCGGTGGTATCAGTTTTATCAATTTTTGACTACACAGGTGGATTCTGAGATTAAGCAGGAAATTATTGTTTTTATGCAGGAGTACCGTATGGCGCAGAGTAATCAGTTTACTTCCGTTGACATATTAGCACTAGCAAACTTTCCTGCAGCGCTCAAGTTGATGGAATCAGTGATGTGGAATGAGGTTTTAGCTCGTTTTGAAGAAATCCTTGGCACGAAAAAGGGGCGCGAAATCAGAAAGCGGTGGGCGCTTCAAAATATCCAGTGGCATGGTCGCTACATAATGGTTGCTTGGATGCCGGATAAGTGGTGGTTCTTTATGGGTTTCTTCATGAAATCTTCTGTTCCTCTAGATTATCCAACCGTTCGACTTGTTCTAGAAGTAGATCCTAGGTCTCCTAAACGAAAAGAAATTATTGAGAAAGAAATCCGAGGAGAGCTAACCGCTTACAGCAATCACTCAATGATTTGATACCTGGAGGTAAAGTTTCGACTAGTCCAAAACTGTATCTGGAACAACAACCAGAAACAAGAGAAAGACTTCGTTCAGTTGGCTATGCTTCCGATTCTAAAGCTCATGTATTCGTGGCAATGCCCTTCAAAGAGGAGATGGATGATGTTTACCACTATGGTATTCAAGGGGCTGTAAAAGCAACTGGTTATTTGTGTGAAAGAGCTGATTTGTCCTCCTTTACTGGCAATATTATGGAATGGGTTCGGCAGCGCATTAAATCATCGAAACTGGTGATCGCGGATCTTACTGACGCAAATCCAAATGTATATTTAGAGGTTGGGTATGCATGGGGCTGTGGAATTCCAAAAATTCTAATTGTTGGGAATACTGAACATCTGAAATTCGACGTTCGCGATCAGAGATGTTTACAATACAAAAGCATAAAGAATTTGGAAGAAAGTCTTCAGAGTGAACTGAATAGCCTAAAGAATCATGGCAATCTCTAGGAGAATCGATCTACCGACATAGGATCCCTGATTGTTGGAAGTTTTGGCAGTGGTTTCACAATTGGTAACCGCCGCTAGCCGGGCTCAACTACCGACCATAGTGAAAGGGTCAACTTGAGGGCTGTAGCCATGACGTCTTCTACTCTGGATAATCGGGTTCGGCATTTTCAGCGGTTGGGGTTGGGGTTGTGGCTAGTTTTACTAACTAGCTGTGCAGACGTACCCACGGTTGTTCTACAGAATGAGTCTACGGGCTCCGCTGTCTCCACAGCACCAACCGTTGCCGTAGACCAAGCGGCTCAACGAGAAGCAGAGCTAGCCCCGGCGGCTGACACGGCAAGTTCGTCCGTTGCTAATGGCATCAGTGAACCCGTCGCCGATATTGGCCAGCCCACACCTCAGTTGGTGAGGCAGGCTAGCCTGGTGCTGCTAGCCACTAACCTCGACAAAACCGTAGCCGATGTGCAGACCATTGTGGGCGATGCCGAGGGCGACCTGCTCAGCCTGCAAGATTATCGCTCTCCGGAGGGTACAGCGCATCAAATCACCATGACGCTGCGCGTGCCCCAGGCTCGGCTAGAGGATGTGATAGACCGCATTCGCCCCCTGGGCACTGTACAGCAGCAAACCCTAACGGCGGCAGATGTTTCAACCCAACTGGTGGATCTTAGTGCTCGGCTTAAAAACCTGCGCCAATCTGAGGCGGCCCTGCTCAAGATTATGGATCGGTCAGGAGAGATTTCCCATGTTCTAGAAGTGGCCCGCGAACTCAGCACCGTGCGGGAATCCATCGAGCGATTGGCCGCCCAGCAACAAACCCTGCAACGGCAGGTGGCCTATGCCCAAATTGACCTTACCCTGCAAAGCCCGGTAGCCGCCGTTCCTCCCCTGCGGCCCGTGCAGGAAACCCTGAACCACACTTGGCAAACGGCGACCCAATCCGTTAAGGCATTCACGGTAAGCGGGCTTAAGCTCGGTCTTTGGTTGTTGGCCTATAGCCCTTACCTGGTACTTCTGGCGATTTTAGGCTACGGCGGCTATCGGCTCTGGGCTAGGCGGGCGTTGATTGCCACTTCAGTGGAGAGTGAAACGGCTTAAATGGCTAGGATCAAGGGTGACCGGCTTAAATTCTCTTAACCCGACATTAAGAGAGTTAGGGCTTGATTGAAACAGGGGAGATTACTCCTCAGTGACCATGAAGTTATTCCCTTCAGTGGCCTAGAATGACACAGAGGCAGGCAACTACAGACTCTCTGGGGCTTGGGCAAGCGGTAATGGAACAGCGGCAAAGTGACGTTCTAATTGTGGGTGGGGGAATTACTGGCCTGGCGATCGCCCTGGAACTCCGCCAACTAGGAGCCACAGTCACGCTACTCAGTAAAGACTTTGCTCAAGCGGCCAGCCATGCCGCCGCCGGTATGCTAGCCCCCAGAGCTGAGGGCATTCCCCCCGGCCCCATGCTGGCTCTCTGTTTGGCCAGCCTGGAGCGCTACCCAGACTGGGTCGCTAAGCTAGAAGCCTTGACTGGTCAGTCCGTCGGGTATTGGCCCTGTGGCATCCTGGCACCTTACACACACCTGGCCAGTTCCCAGCAGGTCAGGCCAGAGGGCGAATGGCTGGAGGCCGAGGCCATTCGCTATTACCAACCCGGTTTGGGCCAGGCCGTTCAGGGTGGCTACTGGTTCCCTGAAGATGGCCAGGTCAATAATCAGGCACTTGTGCAAGTCTTGCGTAGCGCCGTAATCGACTTGGGTGTGGTTGTCCACGAAGGCGTAGGAGCCACGGCCTTGCGCCAGCACCAAGGGCGCATCGACCAGGTTTGCACCGCCCAAAACGGCGAGTTCAGCGCCGAGCATATTGTCCTGGCCGCAGGCGCTTGGAGTTATGAATTACTGCCGGTACCGGTTTCCCAAAAAAGGGGGAAATGGCCAGTTTGCGTGTGCCACCGGGCCATAGCACACCCCAACCACTGCAACGGGTGCTGTTTGGCGAAGACATTTACATTGTGCCTCGGCAGGATGGGCGCATTGTGTTGGGCGCTACCAGCCAGGAAGTCGGCTTTACGCCTGGTAATACCGCCGCTGGGGTTAACCAACTGCTGGCTAACGCGACGGCGCTGCTACCCGGCCTGGCTGACTTTATCCTGGAGCAAACCTGGTGGGGCTACCGCCCGGCTACTCCTGACCAATGGCCTCTACTTGGCCCTGGCCCCGCTAAGAACTTGACTCTGGCTACCGGCCACTATCGCAACGGCATTTTACTCGCGCCGATTACGGCCCAACTGGTCAGTCAGTCCTTACAGGGCCAGGCTGATCCGCTCCTTAGCCATTTTTCCTGGGAGCGATTTCGCCGTCCTAGCGCGTTTTCCCTACCGGCAACACCCCTTACTGTTTCTTTACCCACCCCAGCTATGACCCGTTTGAATGCTGTCCCTGCTCCCGCGTTAACTATCCCAGCCGTGAATGCTGCTATCAACGCTGGAGACGCAACGTTGGCCGACCAACCCCTCACCATTGCCGGACGCACCTTTACCTCACGGCTAATGACCGGCACTGGCAAATATAGCGACTTCGACACCATGCGCCGGAGCATCGCCGCTAGCGGCTGTGAAATTGTCACGGTAGCGGTGCGGCGGGTGCAGACCAACGCCCCTGGACACGAAGGACTGGCTGAGGCTCTGGACTGGTCGAAAATCTGGATGTTACCCAACACCGCCGGTTGCCAAACGGCTGAAGAAGCTATCCGGGTGGCTCGCCTGGGCCGCGAAATGGCCAAACTTCTGGGCCAGGAAGACAACAACTTCGTCAAGCTAGAGGTGATTCCCGATGCTAAGTATCTGCTACCCGACCCGATTGGCACCCTGGAAGCGGCAGAACAATTGGTAAAAGAGGGCTTTGCCGTACTGCCCTACATCAACGCCGACCCCTTGCTGGCCAAGCGCCTGGAAGAAGCGGGCTGCGCTACGGTCATGCCCCTGGGTTCACCGATTGGCTCTGGCCAGGGCATTCGCAACAGCGCCAATATTCAAATCATTATTGAAAACGCTACGGTGCCGGTTGTGGTAGACGCTGGAATTGGTACGCCCAGCGAAGCCGCCGCTGCTATGGAAATGGGGGCCGATGCGCTGCTGATTAATACGGCCATTGCCAAAGCCACCAACCCCGTGGCGATGGGCCGAGCGATGGGGCTGGCGGCGATCGCGGGTCGTCTCGCGTACCACGCTGGGCGGATTCCAGTCCGAGAAACCGCCAGCGCTAGCTCACCGTTGACGGGGCAAGTCACAGGATAGTTGAAATGGACGCCACCAGCGCGTAGGACATTCCCCTAGCCATGCAATGGCCTAATCACCGTACTCTTGTAAAAAGAGTAGGAAATCTGTCAAGGCTGCTTGGGTTTGGTCGTTTGGGCCAAGTAAATACCGTGTTTGTAAAATAATCCATCGATTTTGGATTCTAGCTCGGCTAGCCGCTCGTTCTCTCTCCTCAAGGTTTCGTTTTCTTTCCTCAGCTCTTCGGTCTGCCGCTCGAATTCTTCGTTGCTCCGCTTGAATTCTTCGTTGCTCTGCCTCAGCCCTTCGTTGTACTGCCTCAGTTCGCTCATTCTCTGCGCGTGCCTCTGCTCGGCTAACACGTGCTGTCTCTCGATTTCGACGGTCCCACTCAACGCAAAAATTAACCAGCGCCACCACGAGGGCGGCCACTGTAAATCTGTTGCTCCAGACTCTGGGCTGGGTGACGAATTCGAGGAATCGGAAGTCTTGCTCGTCATAAAAGCGCAGGAACGCGA
>JAAUUR010000297.1 GCA_012031045.1 Leptolyngbyaceae cyanobacterium SM2_5_2 | reverse complement strand
GATGGGTAGGCGGTGTTTTTTGGGGGTGTTGGCTTTAGGGGTTACAGCGTGTGGTTCGATGCCTGGGGGGTCTATCCAGGCTCAGCTTTCTAATGACAGTAACCCGGACAGTTTGGCTGTGGTGGATATTGCCACGGCAGAGCCTTCCCTAGACACAGCCAGGGTTTATACGGGCACAACTCGACCGGAGCGGCAGGTCTCGCTGCGATCGCAAGCGGAGGGGCGTCTGCTGTCATTGAGCCGTGATGTGGGGGATGGGGTCACTCAGGGCCAGATAGTTGGCACTCTAGACGACGGCTTACTGCAAACCGCTGTAGGCGAAGCTCAGGCGGAGCTAGCCGCCCGTCAATTTGAGGTGGCTGAAGCCGAAGCCGAACTCGCCGACCTTCGCACCGCCATTGAAGCCGCCCGGGTCAGGTTTCAGCAGGCCGAAAATGATGCCCAGCGATTGCAGGCCCTAGCCAGCCAGGGAGCGGTTGCAGCCCAGGAGGCCGAGCAGGCTCAAACCACGCTACGCACCGCTGAACAGGCCCTGCGGTCGTCTGAGGAACAGGTGCGCACCCGACAGCAGGCCGTGGCAGCGGCACAACAGCGCGTTGAGGCGCAACGCTCGATTTTGCGAGAGAGCCAGCAACGGCTGACCTTTGCAAATTTAAGCTCACCCCTGACTGGCGTGGTGCTGGAACGCCCAGTTGAACCGGGCGATTTAATACTACCTGGGGAGACTGTTCTAACCCTGGGAGATTTATCCACCATTCGGGTGGTAATTGAGGTGGCCGACAGCAATCTTGGCGAATTTCGCCTGGGTCAAGCGGTCAATCTGAAAATTGACGCCTTTCCGGGGGAAGCCTTCAGCGGCCAGGTGGCTCGGATTTCTCCGGTGGCGGATAACACCTCGCGGTTACTGCCCATAGACATTACCGTGGCTAACCCAGGCGGGCGGATTGGTAGTGGTCTGCTGGCCCGTGTCAACCCTAGCCAAGCGCAATCTACCGCTGTGGTAGTACCAGCAAGTGCCCTGGAAACCGCCGCAACCCCGAGTAATCAGGTCTTTGTGGTGACTGGAACGGACGACAATTTGGTGGTAGAAGCTCGCTCTGTACAACTGGGCGAGGTTGGCAATGGCGAGGTCACTATCCTGGCTGGCTTGGCTCCCGGCGAGCGGTATGTTGTGCGCAGTAGCCAACCCCTACAACCCGGACAGACTGTAGAAGCAAGCTTACTATCGGAAGGCTAGCGAATATCCATGCATTCTCCTTCTCCGTTTTCTACCCCTCGCCTGAGTCTAAGTGGCCTGGCGATTCGGCGGCATATTGCCACCCTAATGCTAACGCTCACCGTACTGGTGATTGGCATCTTGTGGCGTCTCAGTTGCCGGTAGATTTATTACCGTCCATTACCTATCCCCGGATTGGCCTGCGGGGAGCGGCTCCAGGATTATCACCAGAGGTAGCGGTGGATGAGATTACCCGCCCCTTAGAAGAAGCCCTATCCACCACAGAGGGAGTCGTGCAGGTCTACTCGCAAACCCGTGAAGGGCAAATCAGTATCGACCTGTTTTTGAGCCTGGCGGTGATATTAACCAGGCTCTCAATGATGCAACGGCTACCCTGAACCGGGCTCGCAGCACCCTGCCAGCTAGCATTGAAACACCCCGGCTGTTCAAGTTTGATCCGTCGCAGTTACCGGTGTACGAGATGGCACTGACATCACCAACGCTCAGTCTTCGAGAACTGCGCATTTTTGCCGAAGAAGAACTGGAGCGAGTGCTTCAACAGGTGCCAGGGGTGGCCAATACCGATGTGTCAGGCGGGGTCAATGAACAGATTCAGGTTAATGTCGATTTGCGCCGCCTGCAGGCCGCAGGAATTGGCCTATCGATGTCCTGAGTGCCCTGAGGGAGCGCAACCAAGATATATCTGGAGGGCGATTGCGCGGTGGCGCTGAGGAAACGCTGACCCGCTTGGTCGGGCGTTTTCAGTCGGCGGCGGAGGTAGAGAACCTGGCGATCGCCGTACCCGGCACTAGTCCTGCCCAGACGGTCTATCTACGGGATGTGGCAACGGTGGTAGATCAGTCTGAGGAGCAGCGTATCTTTGTAACGCTCAACGGTCAACCCGCCGTCAAAGTCAGCATTCAAAAGCAGCCGGATGCCAACACTATCAATGTAGTGGATGGAGTTACCGCCAAACTGGCTGAGATGCAACAGGCAGGGCTGATCCCAGAAGGTATGACGATGACGCCTACCCTGGACGAGTCGCGCTTTATTCGAAACGCCATCAGCAATGTGGTGGCATCTGGTTTAACGGGAGCGGTTCTAGCCGCGATCGCCGTATTGCTCTTTCTAGGCTCCTGGCAGCAGACCTTCATTATTGTGCTGGCGATTCCGCTGGCCACCTTGATGGCACTCATTCTGATGGGGATGTTTGGCCTTTCTCTCAACGTTTTTAGTTTGGGAGGGCTGGCTCTGGGCGTGGGCATTGTGGTCGATAACTCCATCGTGATGCTGGAAAATATCACCAAGCGGGCAGAGGAAATGGAAATCCCTAGGCGCCATGGTCGCCATAGCCAGAAAGAGCTACTGTTTCAGGCTGAGGCGAGTAGTCAGGAACTCGAATCCGCTTTGCTGGCCTCGACTATGACCAACCTGGTAGCGGTAGTCCCTTTTTTGCTGATCGGTGGCTTTATATCTTTAATCTTTAATGAATTGATTTTAACGGTCAGCTTCGCCGTGGCGGCCTCGCTGATGGTAGCCCTCACGGTCGTGCCAGCCCTGGCCTCGCGGTTAACCATGGGCAGCCAGCCCCAATCACTGGCCCGTGGGGGGCCGCTGCGCTGGTTTAATGCTCGCCTGGAGGGGCTTACCCTGGGGTATGGCCAGTTGCTTCGCCGTATTTTGCCGCGACGGGTAGCAGTGATTGCTCTGGCGCTGCTGTTATTTGGCGGCGGTAGCCTGCTGATGGTCAACCGGATTCCGCAGGAAATTTTACCCAACATTAATACTGGGCAGGCCAGAGTCAATGCCCGGTTTCCCGCAGGCACTACGATTGAAGCCAATCGGCGAGTGATGGAAGCCGTGGATCAGGTGCTGCTGGCGCAACCAGAGACCCGCTATGTGTTTACTACGGCAGGTGGGTCGCTATTTGGCAGCAGCACTAGCGAAAATGCCCTGCGTGGCAACAGCACGGTAACGCTTCAGCCCGGCAGTGACACTGATGCGTTTGTCGAGCGGGTCAATGGTGAGCTTAGTCAGATGCCTCTAGTGGCCACTCGTCTGAGCATCCGACCTGAATCGGTAAGAGGGTTGATTTTAACGAATTCACCCGTGCGCTCGGAGATTGACCTGGGCTTGCAGGGAGATGATGCCCAGGCCCTGAGCCAGGCGGGGCAGCAGGTGGTGACGGCGCTGTCATCAGCAACCCTGGCCCGTTACCGCCCTGACGGCGAAGAACCCCAGGACGAAGTGCGGATTTTGCCCGACTGGGCCAGGGCTACCGGCCTGGGCCTGTCTGCCGCTGATATTGGGGCCACGATTCAAACGGCCCTCAACGGCTCAACCCCCACCCAACTCCAGCGCGGCGATCGCTGGTGGACGTGAAGGTACAGCTTGAGCCAGGAACTGTGCAGCGATCGGCGCAATTACTGGATATTCCACTGTTTACGGCAGCAGGCCAGCGGGTACAACTCGGTGACGTTGCCAGGGTAACCACTGGGCCAGCCCCAGGGGAAATTCAACGCATCAACCGACGGCAGGTGTTTTTAATTGCCGGGGATTTAGCCGAAGGAGCCAGCCTGGGAGAAGCCCTGGCCGAAGCCGATACGATTTTGGTTAACCTCAATTTGCCCGCCGGAGTAACCCGACTCCCCAGTTCTGCGGCCCAGGCCAACCGCCAGTTACAGCGATCGCTACCGCTGCTGGGGCACTGGCCGCTTTTCTAGTTTTTGTAGTGATGGCGGTGCAGTATAACTCTTTGATCGACCCGCTGGTGATCATGCTGACAGTGCCGTTGGCCCTAGCTGGTGGCATTTTGGGCTTGTTTGTTACCCAAACGGCTATTGGCGCAACGGTGATTGTCGGAGCCATCCTGCTGGTTGGCATTGTTGTCAACAACGCCATCTTGATGGTGGAACTGGCAAATCAAATCCACGAGACCACTGGCTGCACTCGGCAGGAGGCGATCTTGCGAGCCGCTCCTAACCGCCTACGACCTATTTTGATGACTACGATTACTACCGTTCTAGGGTTATTTCCCCTGGCGCTGGGCATTGGCGAAGGAGCCGAGTTCTTGCAACCGCTGGGGATTGTGGTGTTTTCAGGGTTGTCGTTGGCAACGCTGCTGACGTTGTTTATTATCCCGTGCTTCTATACTCTGCTGCACAGTGGTTTGAGAGGCCATGACGTACCACCCTTTGATTCCTCTACCTTAGTCGAATCCAGGGATGGCTCAGAGGTATTAAGGCCCTAGTGATCTTGGTCAAGTACAGCGCTGGATGGATGGATGAGAGACTCGCCTGGCCTACAGTATTTCCTTGCCGAGTCAGGTATGCCCTGTCTACGAGACCCAAAGATTACAGGGTTATCTGTGTAGCTGACTAACTTCCAAAAACGCTGTAGCAAGATTTAGTTAACAAATGACCTGATCAGGGGTTTATCACCCCGTAGAAGGATTTTGCAGGGAGCCACACATTAACTTTATATCGTTCAATCTTTGTGAGTAACCCTAAGTCCTATGTCTACCAAAGTCGTCATTAATTCCTCTATTTCAGGAGCGCTGAGCATCGTTACCTTAGTATGGATTGGTGCTCCTGCCCAGGCGTTTTCTTTTACAGGTACAGCCTCAGGGCAATTTGGTTTACCAGTTGCCACTGGCTTTGGTGCAGATGTTGCGCTCAGTCATGAGAGTGGTGGAACCAACAACCGATTGACCTGGGGAGTACCGATCAGCGAGAGCTTTTCAAACTTTGTGCAGTTTGACGGTGAGGGTTCTTTTTCTGCCTCGGTGGATTCTATTTTCAAAGTCGGCAACTTAACCTATCGCAACGGTACGACCTTAGCGAGCACTGGTTTTGATGGCGACTTTCCACTCTCTATTCAACTGAGTTTTACCAATCCGTCGGGGATAAACGAGAGCTTTAGCTATCTTTTCAACATTCTCAATACTGATAATTCAACGGGGGATCCTGTGCTGGATGGTGACGTTCTTCGCTTTTCTGCGGCAGGTCTGAGCAATAGCTCCTTCACTGTTGGGAGTACGAGCTATACCCTAACGCTACTTGGCTTCGCCGCAGATGACGGAGCTACTCTGATTAATCAATTCAACTCCCCAGAGGGAGCAACGGCTACGGCTGGCCTTTACGGCAAAATTACTGCGGTGCCAGTGGAACCCCCGGCGCCGATTCCTACCCCAGCGCTACTGCCCAGCCTGGTGACGATGGGGGTAGCCGCGTTACGTAGACGCAGCCAACAAAAATCCCGATAGAGCGGAGCAGGGGGCTGCGGTCTATCGGGATTCTAGCCCTGGGCTGGGGCAATGGCAGTTAGAGGGCTTCCGTCTGATCGTCAATCAGCAGATCGTCGTCGATATCAAGCATGGCCATTTCATCGACTGAGAAGTCAGGCCCATCTTCTAAAGCAGAGGACGGCCTACGCAGCCCCCCTTCTTCAATGGAGAGCCCGCCGATCATTTCATCATCAGCCAGGATGCTGAGATTGCCGTCAATGTCGTAGTTTCGAGCGGTGAGGTCGTCGAGTACAACATCTTGCAGCATCAGATCGTCATCCAAAATAGCGGACTCGTAGGCGGCATCTACCTCTGGAGTCGGTGACTCTTCGTAGGCGTTGTAGCCTGTACCAGCCGGGATCAGGCGACCAATGATGACATTTTCCTTTAAGCCTCGCAGCCAGTCTGACTTACCTTCGATAGCGGCTTCAGTCAGCACCCGGGTAGTTTCCTGGAAACTAGCGGCGGAGATGAAGCTATCGGTATTCAAAGACGCCTTGGTGATGCCCAGCAGCACGGGGGTGTACTGAGCCGGTGCCCCGCCAGTAATGGACATGGCTCCATTCACCTGTTCAACCTGGTAAATTTCCACCAGTTCTCCGGGCAGCATGGTAGTATCGCCGCCATCATCAATCCGGCACTTGGAGGACATCTGGCGCACAATCACCTCGGTGTGCTTGTCGGAAATATCAATGCCCTGGGATTGATACACCGACTGCACCTCGTTCACTAAGAAGCTCTGCACCTGTTGCAGGCTGAGCAGGGCCGCATCGTGAATACTCTCGCCGCGGCTGATGTGGTAGTCGAAGAAAACCTCCAGAATTTCATGGGGGTTGGCGGGGCCATCCGTGAGGTGCTCGGCAGTGCTGACCTGTTGACCATCGGAGACAATCACGTTTTGGCCAGGGTTAATGGGATAGTCGGTCACCACCCCATCTTCTTCAATCACCTTGACTTCAACGGTTTCATCATCGCTATAAACCACCTGGGCAGTGCCCGGTCGGCGGGCTAAAATACAGGCTTCCTTGGGCTTACGGGCCTCTAGCAGTTCTTCAATCCGGGGTAGACCCTGGATGATGTCGCCCTGTCTTAGCCCGCTCAAATACCAGCAGCACCAGGTTACTCCCCCCGTTGCACCATGGTCACCATCTTCGATGTG
>JAAUUR010000296.1 GCA_012031045.1 Leptolyngbyaceae cyanobacterium SM2_5_2 | reverse complement strand
GACGATCTCACCCACAGCTATGAGGATAAGATTCTGTTCCTGGGTGCCAATTTACTGATCGAGCGTGGGGATCGCATTGCCTTTTTAGGGCCTAACGGGGCTGGTAAATCTACCCTGCTGCGGCTGATTACTGGCCTGGAAACGCCGACCGACGGCAAGGTAGAACTGGGAGCCCACAACGTGGTTCCCAGCTATTTTGAACAAAATCAGGCCGAAGCGCTGGATTTGACCAAAACGGTGCTGGAAACGGTGCATGATGAAGTACCCGACTGGACGAATGAAGAGGTGCGCACCCTGTTGGGTCGGTTTTTGTTCAGTGGAGACATGGTGTTTAAGCAGGTCAACGCCCTCAGCGGCGGCGAAAAAGCCCGCCTGGCCTTGGCCAAAATGCTGTTGCGCCCTGCTAACCTAATGATTCTGGATGAGCCGACCAACCATCTGGATATTCCCGCCAAGGAAATGCTGGAAGAGGCCCTCCGGCACTACGACGGCACCGTGCTGCTGGTGTCTCACGACCGTTACTTTATCTCCCGCGTGGCTACCAAAATTGTGGAAATTCGCGAGGGTGATCTGCGCCTGTACCGAGGCGATTACCACTACTATCTCGACAAACTGGCCGAAGAAGCCGAGGCCAAGCAACAGGCAGCCCTAGACGCCGAGAAAAAAGCTAAGGCCGAGGCTAAACGCCAAAAGCAGCGCGAAAAGCAGGCCACGAAAGGGGCTAAGGCCAAAGCCTAGGCCCTTTGTCAGCCAGCCTACCTGAGTGACAGGTGCAAGGGAGGTTGCTGGAAGCGCCACCCACAGACTCAGCCTGTGGGTGCCGTTCAGCCCTGCTGGACTGGCGGGCTCACCTCAACCAGCAGGGCGGCAAGTAGGCAGATTGGCAGAGTGCCTCGAATAAAATTTGGCCGTTCTAGAGTAGAATCCCTTTTATAAAACTTTTCTGAATTTGATCAACGTCAGGTTCGTTTAATAAGAGACTTTTGTTATACCCGTTCTAGGGTTAGCCCTAGATAGCGGGAGTTCCTTGGATTAAGCCGAGCTTTAGATCGGGCTTCGTCTTAATTTGATTGAGTTATAGATATCTACACCATCGCTTTTCAACGCTTAGTTGCAGTGCCAAAACCAATGTATGGTCGGCACTATGGCCGCAAAAAAAACGGATGGTATGATCGCTGAGACGTTCGTCAAAATCACAAGGATTCTTACCCATGAATCAAGCGTCTGTGCCGCCGATGGTACTTATTATCCTCGACGGTTGGGGATACCGGGACACCGCCGACGGTAATGCCGTGGCCACTGCCAAGACTCCTGTGATGGATAGCTTGTGGGCCGCTTACCCCCATACATTGATTTGCACCTCTGGCAAAGCGGTTGGGCTGCCTGAAGGGCAAATGGGCAACTCGGAAGTGGGCCACCTCAACATTGGAGCCGGGCGAGTTGTACCGCAAGAACTGGTACGTATTTCCGATGCGGTAGACGATGGCACCATTCAAGAAAACGAAGCCTTATTAAACATTTGTCAGGCGGTTCGCTACCGCAGTAGCAAACTCCATCTCATCGGCTTGTGTTCTGAAGGCGGGGTTCACTCTCACCTGGATCACCTCCTGGGTCTGATCGATATGGCTAAGGCCCAGGACATCGACGAAGTATGCATTCACATCATTACCGATGGTCGGGATACCAAGCCCACCCAGGGTAAAGAAGCGGTGCAAAAGTTCAGGATTATGTCGCCCAGGTCGGGTTAGGTCGCCTGGTTACCCTGAGCGGTCGCTACTACGCGATGGATCGCGATAACCGTTGGGATCGGGTCGAGAAAGCCTATCGGGTGATGGCTGACCCCAGCGAAGGCACTGGCCAAACAGCGATGGAAGCGTTGCTAGCCTCCTACGCCCAGGAAGTCAACGACGAATTTGTAGAGCCGGTGCGATTGGCGCCTGGTGCAATTTCTCCTGGCGATGGCGTTATTTTCTTCAACTTCCGGCCTGACCGTGCCCGCCAACTGACTCAGGCGCTGGTTGATCCCAACTTTAGGGGGTTTGAGCGGGAATTAATTACCCCGCTCTCCTTTGTCACCATGACTCAGTACGACTCTGAGCTGCCGGTGGATGTGGCCTTTCAACCCCAAAACCTGAGCAACATTCTGGGCGAAGTAGTGGCTGCCCACGGCCTCAAGCAGTTTCGCACCGCTGAAACCGAGAAGTACGCCCACGTCACCTACTTCTTCAACGGTGGCCTTGAAGAACCCTTTGAGGGAGAGGATCGCGAACTGGTGCCCAGCCCTATGGTGGCTACCTACGATAAGGCTCCAGAAATGTCCGCCAAGGCGGTGACGGACACGGCGATCGCCGCCATTCAAAAGGGGATTTACGCCCTGGTTGTGATCAACTACGCCAACCCCGACATGGTGGGCCACACCGGCAAAATGGAGGCGGCGGTGACCGCCATAGAGGCTGTAGATTACCATCTCGGCCACCTGGTGGAGGCGATCGGGAAAGCTGGCGGCACCGCTATCATCATTGCCGACCACGGCAACGCTGAGCAGATGGTGGACGAAAACGGTAAACCCTGGACAGCCCACACCACTAACCCAGTGCCCTTCATTCTGATCGAGGGAGAACAGCTCAAGGTGTTGGGCCACGGCGGCAATGTTAAGCTGCGGGAAGATGGCCGATTGTCGGATATAGCGCCTACAATTGTGCAAATTTTAGGTCTGCCGCAGCCGCAGGAAATGACCGGGCGCTCGATGTTCCTCCCGGCCAGTGTTGATGTCCGCAGTAATCGCACCCCGGTGCGGCTCTCCATTTAGCCCAGTGCTGTATCAGAATCCAGGCCAGAACTCAGCCACGGGTTAAGATAAAATAATTCAAGCTGCTAGGCCATACGTTGGCTGGCCTGGCAGTGCGAACCTGGCTGGGTTCAATGCGTTGCTCCAAATCTGGGATTTAGATGATAGTTAAAACAGTTGTTCAAGTACTTTGGTTGATCTCGGCTTTGGGGCTTACGGCTCTGGTCCTGCTCCATAGCCCCAAAGGGGATGGGCTGGGTGGGCTGGGCGGTCAGGCGCAGCTGTTTACCAGTACTAAGAGTGCTGAAACAACCCTAAATCGAGTTACCTGGACATTAACCGCTTTATTTATGGGGCTAACCGTGCTCCTCAGTGCTGGGTGGCTCGAACCGTTGGATGTGCCCGCCTAGGGCGCTAGAGTAGCGGTGTTAAATGGGTCTAGGGCTGGGTCGAGTTGGCATCAGACCCACTGATGCTCTGCAGCGAAAAGCCCACCCCTTGGCCCAAGCGGAACCCCTTGTCTGACCTGGAATTCCCTTGCCGCCTTCCACCTTGCGGTACTGGGTCTAACTCTCTTCATCCGGCGTTTCATTCAATTGATCGCCGTCGAGAAGATTGGCTTTAGAGCGTTTTAGATCCTTCCAGAGCCGCTTGATTTCTTCATAGGCTTCTAGGGGTTCAACTTTGCCGCCCGTTTCCAGGTTGCAGACGAAGGAAACGCGCTGGGCAAACTCTTGCAGATTGGCGTTAAAGGCTAGCCGCTGGGGCGAGAAATCTCCCCAGTATTTGCTGCGCGGAAATAAAAAATTTTCTTTGGGCGGGGGTTTTTGTTCAGTCATAGGGGATGGAGGAGGGAGTGGCTTGAGAGCTTTGATCACTAAGCTAAGCATAGACAAGTTTGCGGAGGTTAGTGAAGGGTGGCTTAATGGGCTGGTACAGGTTCGGCGGGTTCAGTGGGAAGTCGGCGAGTTAGGGCTGATAGTTCCCCCGGCGACCCACTGGGCAATGGTGGCTATAACAGCGTCTACGGTGTCGGCTGTGGTCAGCGGCGTTGCGCTTAGGCGCTGCCAGAAAGCCAGGGTCGGGTGGTCGGGTTGGAGCAAAATCAGGGGCTTTTGAGCCTTAAGCGCCAGGGCAATTTCTGAAGCGGTACCTGGCCCCAATCCCAGAGCCACGACTACCTGGCTAGATAAAACATTGATAGCGTTGCGGGCATCCCCTAGGCCGGTGATGATGGGAATATCCACAGCTGATGACATATTCACGGTACTACAACCAGGCAAAATGCCCACCGTCAAACCGCCGCTGGCTCTGGCTCCCTGACTGGCGGACTCCATTACCCCTACATTGCGCCCCCCGGTCAGCAGCACCCAGCCGGCCTCAGCAATAGCCTGCCCCAGGCGGTAAGCACTGGCTTGCAGGGCTGAATCAGCCTGCTCTCCAGGCCCCATAACACCGACGATAATCTTCACCATAGCCGCTAACCCCTGCTCAGCTTTGCAAGAAAACTTGACGTTTCTCTCCTGCCAATGGGCCATTCTGTCGTTTAGATTAAGCTAATTAACAGAGAAAATTGGGCACTGTAGACCAGCCTCTGATTCCGTTCGTTATCGCTCCTCCTTGCTGTGACCTTTCTTCAACGTATTTCCTACCCCTCTCGTTTGCTCTGGTCGGCGATTGGTGCATCGCTGGCTAGCGGTTTGATGGTGCTAGGGGGAGGGATAGGAGCCGCTGCTGTGGCGGCAGATAGCCTGACGGTGCGCTGGGGCCAGCTTTCGCAAACCGTTGACTTTGACGAGCTCGATAAATTTGCGCAAACCGGGGAAGTATCCCCATCTCTGCGGCTCTATCGGCCCCTGCTGACCCCCGCTCTCCAGGCCAGCTTGCAAAGTGAGATCACCATAGATCCGGTGCTGGGGTTGGTGATTCTGGACGAGATGCTAGCCACCCATGGCGGCACCCAACTGCTGGATACGCTGCAAGCCCTGGTGCCTAATCTAGACGTCATTGATATCCGAGCCGCCCTGGATCAGGTGGCTGAATCACGGCAGCCCCTAACCCTAATGAGCCTGCTGCGGCAGCTACCCCAAGACACCTTAGAGCTTAACCTGGGAGCCTTGCTGTCTCTAGCTTCCCAGGCGAAGCTGGCTCAGATGGAGAATGCCGCCCTAAGTCGGGTGCTCCGCAAGGAGCTGGCCCAGACCCCGATTCGACAAGTGCCAGCGGATTTGGTGGATCCCTTCTCCACTGGGCCATTCCCCGTCGAGCGCTGGGAGCTGGTGCTGCGCGATCGCAGCCGCGAACGCAATATCCCCGTTGATATCTACTGGAGTGAGCAAACTCGCGGCCCCCTAGTCTTGATTTCCCACGGCTTTGGGGCAGATCGGCGGTTTTTCGCGTATCTGGCCAAGCACCTTGCCTCCCATGGTCTCACGGTAGTCTCCGTAGAGCACCCCGGTAGCAATGTCTCTTCCCTTGTGTCGTTACCGTCAGAAACAGAGGAAGTTACCATCAATGGTAGCCGGATTTTGCCAGCCACCGAATTTTTAGACCGCCCCCGCGATATTACCTACGTGCTAGATCGGATGGAGAAGCTAAATGTCTACTCCTACAGCCTGCGCGATCGGCTCAATACCGAGCAGGTAACGCTAATTGGCCATTCCCTGGGCGGGTATACCGGCCTGGCTCTGGCTGGAGCCCCCTTAGATTTGCGGCAGCTCGATCAGACCTGTCAGCAGCTCAACCCAGTTCAGCTTTCACCCTCGGACTGGTTGCAGTGTGCGGCGCTAGACCTGCCGGTCAAGTACGCCAATCTAAAAGACAATCGTATTACCCAATTAATTGTCACAAACCCCCTCACTGGCCAATTGTTCGGGGAGACGGGGCTGAGTCGGGTAACGGTGCCTACCCTGATTCTGGCTAGCACTCACGATAACGTTACCCCGATTGCGCCCCAGCAGTTGGAGCCCTTTACCCAACTGGCCGGGCCTAAGTACCTGATTACCGCCATCGGTGGCTCTCATCTCAGTGTGGGCGATCCCGATAATCTCAACGCCGATCTCCGCTATATTCCGTTTATGCCAGAACTGCCCGATGCCACCAGTAGCCAGCTCCGCATCTTCCTGCAGGGAACCAGCCTGAGCTTCATCATGCAGCAAACGCCCAGTGCCGATACCTACGCTGGTTTTCTGAACCCTAGCTATGCTCAGGCCTTCTCAACGTCAGACCTACCCCTTGGGTTTAACCTCACCCTGCCAGATAGCCTCACCACCTGGCCCCGCTTGCAAAAGCAGCCGTCCTACACCGGACTAGCCTACTGGCCTATGGGTCATCGCTGATGCACCTGGAGGCTGTAGCCATTCAAGAACAACTCCAGGTGCTGCAACGCCAGATGGTGGCCTACCTAAGAACCAGCCCGCCCGCCCTGACGGCGGTATACTGGCCACGGCAAACGCCTCAGCCTCAAATCCACGCCCATCGACTTCAGCGCCACCGGGCTACACCCTAGCTGCGGAGCGTAAATCCGTCGGGCAGCACCGTACCCTGCACATCGGTACGCCGCAGGTTGGCATAGTCGAGCCTGGCGTTGATCATCACGGCATCGGTCAGGTCGGCCCCGCTCAGGTTAGACCAGCTCAGTTTGGTGCGATAGAGGGTGGCTCCCCGTAGATTGGCTCCCCGTAGCGCACTCCAGCTCAGGTTGGTGCTGCGTAGATTGGCCTTAGCCAGGTTAACGTTGACCAGGTTTGTGCCCGTCATTTTGGCTCGGCTCAGATCGGCTCCCTCCAGGTTGGCCCCCTCCAAGGTGGCTCCAGTTAGGAGTGCCCCTACCAGGCTGGCCCCTTGCAGTTGTGCACCATTCATTAGAGCGTTGGTCAGATTAGC
>JAAUUR010000295.1 GCA_012031045.1 Leptolyngbyaceae cyanobacterium SM2_5_2 | reverse complement strand
ATTTACGAGCAGCCATTAACCGTGGAGGAAGGAAAGTGTCAAAATCAAAGAGTGGCTGAGTAAAGCGCAAGCCATCTATAGTGAAGCCATTACAACAATTCGCAACCATTTAGATGGGATTTGCAACTACTTTCGGAATCGGACAACGAGTGGCGCAATGGAAGGAATCAACAATCGTATTAAGTTGATTAAACGGCAAACTTATGGCTTTGTAAATTTCAACAACTTTCGGGACAGGCTATTAGCTTGCTTTTCTGATTAGAAGAAGTTATCATCATACTAACGAGAGAGCCGAGTTTTTAGGAGATCGAGTTCTCAATCATGCGGTAGCCGAATTCTTATTTCAGCACTACCCTGATGCCGAAGGAATTCTCTCAAACAAGATCCAATTCACTAACAATGAGAATCTGGCCAAGCTTGTTAAAGCTAAAAACTTGGGTATTCAAGACCCTTTGATTCGCCTAGGTAATGGGCAGAGTCTAGAAGACTCCATTATTGCCGATGTTTTTGAAGCTCTGATTGCAGCCATCTACCTTGACCCCAACAATGGCATAGCTAAAGTGCATGCCATTGTTCGTGAACAGCTCGCAGAGGATATTCAAGCTTTCCAGCCTGAACAGGAGAACCCTAAAGGGGAGCTGCAAACCTACATCCAGCAGCACTTACGAACCAGTCAAGTCTCTACAGCTCATCTGGACTATGTACTGCTTAGCGACACGATGGACGCTAACAACCGCCACACTTTCACCGTTGAGGTCAAAATCCTTGGATGCCCTCGGGGACGTGGTCAAGGCAGCAACAAAGGCAGCGCTGAGCAAGCTGCCGCTAGAGCCGCACTGGGCGAAATAAGCCAAGGAAATAGCCCCTTTTAAGCCTACGGAAAATGGCCGTTGAGACGTCTAGCGCCCAGGCGGCGCAGTGCTCTCCGGCCTTAACCGAAGTAATCCAAATTTTGCGCGCACAACCGAAAGAACTCCCGCAATAGCCCCAGCAGAATCGGTAGCTCGCCAACGCCGTAGAGCAGTGACTCAAACACTGCCCCATCCCGATTCAGTCGGTAGAACTTCCACCCTTCCCCATTGGTAACAACGCCATAAATAATGAAATCATGGCCGAGTTGTTGATTGACCCACTGGCAGGCTTTCATTTCCACTAAACACTGAGCCGTACCCTGCTCGAAGTCATCCTTTTTCGCCTCAATTACGCAGGCAAAGGGGGCTTCTAAATAGGCCCGCCGTTCGGCAATCAGATAGTCCACATTGCCGCAGACCGTTTCACCTTCCAGGTAGGCTCCCTTCCAAACCTTGAGGCGATCCAAGCCCTCTAGCCCTTCCTCACAAATGGCATCGATCAGTAAGGTTTTAGACACCTCCAAGCTTTCCAGATCAAACCGCTGTAATCGTGTCAGCCGCTGACGGAAAAAATCACTCAGGGGCACCGGTTCCGCCTCCAGATGCCACCGTTCTAGCTCCGACAGGCCCAAATACTTAAAAGCTTCGCGATAGGTAAAGCTGGAAAAGGGTTTCTTTCGTTGTTGGGTAGCCTGGGTCATGGGCTTTTCCTAGTTTTGGCTGTGAGGTTGAGGGCTACTACCATTATGCTCATGCGGGTTGCAGCCCACTCACCAAGCCGCCACCAAATCGTAAGCAACGGCTGATGCTTACTCTTCTGCACCAGCCTGTCTTCTATCTGAGCAGTACAACCTATCCCGCTGCTCATCCACATGGCCCAGGGGCAAAAGGTGCAGATCTGGCAACCCTACAGCAGTCTGGTGAGATAACGGCTTAAGGGGGTAGGGGTCTCAGCCTCATCGGATTGATTGAGGTTATAAGGTACCCTGAGGGCAAAGCAATAGAGCTAGAGCAGCAAGGATCGTAGTCTTGACCTTGGTAATTACTAAGCAACTCGACCTCCTTAGGCACGATATTTCAGAGTGGAATCGCTGGCGATTGGAACATAGCTACGCCAGCCCTGACGGTGGTGCCCTCGATTTGAGTGGCATTAACCTGGGCCAGGCCGACTTGCGAGGGGTAAACCTGCGGGGCGCTAACCTCAGCCACAGCATTCTCATTGATGCCGATTTGAGCGGTGCCGATCTGAGCGGTGCCAACCTCACCGGTGCTGATTTGCGTAATGCCGATCTGAGCCGGGCTAACTTGAGTAAAGCTCGGCTATATCGAGCCATTCTAATTACAGCCAATTTGTTTAGAACCGTGCTCAAACGTGCGAACCTGTCCCAGGCCACGCTGATTGAAGCCGAATTGAGTGGGTCTAAGCTAATGGCCGCCAATCTCAGTGAGGCTACGCTAATTGGCGCTAAGCTGGCCAATGCTGCCATAGACGGGGCAGACCTCCGACGGGCCGATTTGAGTTGCGCTAACCTGAGCGGCGCTACCCTGATTAAAGCCAACCTCCACGAAGCTGTGCTGATTGAGGCCATACTCAACCGTGCCGTGCTGATTGGGGCTAATCTCAGCCGTGCCGATTGTAGTCAGGCGATCTTTGGCTGGGCCAACCTTAGCCAGGCTAACCTTAGCCGCACTAATCTGAGTTACACCAACCTGCGCTGGGCCAACCTTAGCCATACACTGCCGGGCCTGGCTAAGCTTTGCCATACCACCCTACCCAAGGAACTGGCGCTAGATTGCCACCGCGACTGTGCGGTGCTAAAGTGCTCCGTCTAGGGCTAATCCGCAGGGCGGGTGGGCCGTGCCTTATAATTTCTGAAGCCTGAGCTATCATCCACTTACCAAGTTTGCAATGGTAGGGGCAATGATAGAGCAGAGGATCTATGGCGGCGGGTTCCCATCACGTTGATTCCGCTCGTTTGGGATTTAGTTGGGCGGTCTGGTTACCAGGCGCTCACCTGATAACCGCTGGGGTGTTTAGCGGGTTACCCCTGAGCTACTACCGCCTGGTGGCCTGGCCCTGGGTTGTGCTATGGCAGGTAGGCTGGCTGCTGCTGCTGGGCTGGGGTATGGCGCGGCTACGGCAGAGGCATCACCCCTTCTACCGCCTGGGTCACGGATTAGATGGCTGGTTAGCGGCCCTAGGGCTAACGCTCATCCTATCCGGTGGGTTCTCAGCCTTTCCACGGGTGGCCGTGTGGAATATCAGTTTAGCCATCAGTTACGGGCTTGGGTTGTATACCTACCGCAACTGGGTAGACCAGAACGGACTTCCTCGCCAGCGGCTCTGGCTGGGGCTGGTAGCTCTAGCGACTGGGGTGGCTACAATTAGCCTGGCCCTCTGGCGACCTGACTCAGCCCTGTGGCAGGCCCAAAACGTTTTAACGGCCCTCCGTAACCATCAGCCCTGGGCCACCACAACTTTGTGGGAGGATATCTCGCCCTCATGCTGCCCCTGGCCGTAGCGGCGGCGATCGCCACCCAAGGCTGGCTCCGTTACCTGGCTAGTCTATCTATAGTTCTCATCAGCCTGGCTCTCTACGTCAGTGGTTCCCGTGGGGCGGCGCTGGGGGCCGCTGTTTGGTTCCTGATCGCCTGGTTGGCTCGGCTGAGTCGAACCGAGCGGCGGCATCGCTGGCGCTGGTTCGTTGCTGGCGCGGTCAGCATGATGCTGGTGGGGCTGGCGCTGGCAACCAATCCTCGCATTCGGGCCTGGTTTGATCCAGCTAGGGCTGCAATGACCGATGGCCCCGCCCTGGATCGCTGGTTTATGCTGCGGCTAGGTGGCCATATTCTGCAAGATCGCCCCCTGCTGGGGGTGGGGCCAGGGGTGATGAGTCGCGTGTCAAACCTTTACCGCCCTATCGAAACGGGGGCGGGGCTGGATCACATTCAGCAGCTGCACAACACCCCGCTGCAACTGGCGGGAGAGCTAGGGCTGCCGGGATTGGCGTTGTATCTAACCGGCCTTTGCCTGATTGGGCGGCTCTGGTGGCGGTTGTGGCAGTGCCCGCTAGCTGCGGCTGATCGAGCTATGCTGGGTGGGCTGGGCGGTGGGTTGCTGGCCTACGGCATCTCCAGCCTGACCGACTACCAGTTAGAAAACATTCCCATCGCCACCACGCTGCTGCTGATGGTGGTACTGCTGATTGCCCTGGCCGATGCCTACGGTTTACCGAAACGTTTGATATCTGAGTCAGGTCGTCGTTCTGCCAGTCTAGCCCTGTGGGTTTGGTTGGGTCTGCTAGTGTACATCTGGTTGCCCTTTACCCTTACCATTGGCTTTGGGGCCTGGGCCGATAGGGCTTTCTATAGCCAGCACCTCAACCAGGCCGATACCCACTGGCAACGGGCAACGCGACTGAGCCCGTGGGACCCAACTGCTCCAGCGGTGGCCAGCGAGGCCCTGCACGGGCTGGATCAGGTACTGGGCGATTCAGAGGCCAAGGATAATGTGAGATCGCTGCTGCTCGACTACGCCCACCAGACCCACCAGGCCGCCCCCAACGATGCCTGGTTTAACCAAAACCTGGCGGTGCTGCACCAGGGGGACGATCTAGCCCAGGCGTTAACCTATGCGGCCAGAGCGGTGCAGCTGATGCCGCGCAACCGCAACTATGGCTACTGGCTCCTGGGGGAATTGCTGTGGGCCGAGGGGCAAAAGCAGGGGGCGATCGCGGCCTTCACCCTGGAAGCCCTGGTCAACCCTGCTGCCCTGACCTCGCCCCTGTGGCAAAAGCCGCCGCTACAAGTGCTGTACTCCGCTGTGGTTGACCAGACCTTAGCCGAGTATGACCAACTCCTAGCCCAGATGGAGGAGACAGCCTTCGGGTATAACACCGTCTACGAAACCCGCATTTTGCTGGGCTGGTGGACGGGGCATCCCCTACCTACAGTGCAACCAGAACGGCTGCGGCCTATGGTGCAAGCCTTACTCATGGCAGACACCAACCCCCCTGACCGCCCTCAACCTGCTAGAAACCGCCCTGGCCACCGGGTCAGCCACACCTAGCCTGCAACTCCTGGCCGCCTGGTTAAATCCCTCAGTCCATTGGGAAACCTACGCCAATCCAGGCGGCTCCCTCTCTGAACCCGATCGGGTACTGATTGAAGAAAGCCTATTCATTCAACCCCTGCGCCTTTGGCTGACAACCATAACCGCCAAACCCAAGCAGCCTTACCGGAGCGCCCTAGCCTTTGCCTACCGCAACTACCAGGCCAACCAGATTACCCTGATGCTCCAGCCCAGCCACCTGCAAGTCTATTCCCTGGTCGATAAACTGGAGCTGTTTCAACCCTGGCCCAGGGAGTTCCCCAAACTGGATCGCCGCATTGAAGCCCTACGAACCCAGGCCTTGGGCCTACCCCATCCCACCCATCACCACTTTCGCCTTTCTACCCTGTCTAGCCCCCCATCGCCATGATTGAGGATGTCCCTCTGTCCAAAACTGCCCCCAAAGACGCCGCCGATGGCACCCTGCTGGGATTGTTGACCCTGACCTTCTACAGCCTGTTCACCCTGCTACCGGGCAGCAGCACCCTGATGGTGTCGTGGCCGTGGGTGTTTCTCTGGCAGGTGGGCATCACCCTGCCGCTCCTCTGGCTGCTGTGGCAGGTCTGGCACAAGCCTCTGCGGCACCTGGCCCTGGGGCACGGGTTAGATTGGGTCGCTGCCCTGGCCCTGGTGGGGCTGGCCGTATCCACCCTGGCCGCCGAGTTTTCGGCCCAGGCCCGCTGGTATAGTTGGGCGGCGGTGGGTGGTTTGGCCACTGTATATGCTCTCCGCGGCTGGCTCAGGGATGCCCAGCGGGTGAGGCGTCTGCTGCAATTTCAGGGCTATCTATCCCTGGCGTTTATTCTGCTTAGTCTGGGCCTGTGGGTAACCCAAATCTACCGGCCCGAACTGGCCCGGTTGCAGACCCTTCAGCAGTACGGGGTAGACGTAACCTTTAGCTTTCAGTTCACCAGCCTGCGTAATTGGCAGCCGATTGGCCATCAAAACTATGTGGCGGGCTACCTGGTACTGGCCCTCCCGCTGCTAGTAGGACTGGCCCTAGAGGCCAAGGGCTGGCAGCGCTGGCTCTGGGCCGGGGCCACCGGGTTAGGATTGCTGACGCTTTACACCACCAGCTCTCGCGGCGGCTGGCTAGCCCTGTTCAGCTCAGGGCTGCTCGGTGTTGGGATTGCCTTGATCTACAGTCCCTTGCCGCGTCGCCTGGTGCTGGCCCTGGGCAGCGGTGCCTTGGGCGTCACAGTGCTGGCTATTCTCAGCAACAGTCGATTTCGGCAGATTTTAACCAACCTGGCCCAGGGCAACTTTGCTGGGGGAGAACTCTCCTACCGAGTAGTGACCAATGCCGTTGGTTGGCGCATGGGTCAGAGTCATCCTTTCACGGGCGTCGGCCCTGGCAGCGTGCCCCTGGTCTACCAGTTTTATCGCCCCCACTGGGCCGGACGCGATGCCGAACTGCAATTTCAGCTCCACAGTACCCCTGCCCAACTCTGGGGCGAACTCGGCATTTGGGGAGTGCTAGTGCCCCTGGCCCTGGCCGCCGTTCTAGTGGCCTGGGTTGGGCGCTGGATCAAACACGACGCCCGCCAAACCCCCACTGGCCTCTCCCCCGTACTGGTCTGGTGTCTACTAGTCGCCCTATTCGGCTTTACCCTACTCAGCCTCACCGACTACCAACTCGACATCCCCGCCATCACCGGTCTCCTCTGCTTCTACCTCGCTACCCTCACCACCACCCTCCCCCCCTCCCCCTCTTCCGTTCTTCCCTCTTCGTTCTTCCCCTTCGT
>JAAUUR010000294.1 GCA_012031045.1 Leptolyngbyaceae cyanobacterium SM2_5_2 | reverse complement strand
CTAGCTGTTGACTCACCTGGCCAGCTACCAGCCCTAGCACGCCGACCGGCCACTGCTCATCGGCCAGCATCAGGCATTGGGTGGTGGCCAGGTCAAGCTGGTAACGCGCTGCATGACCTGGTATAGATATCTTTTGCAGAGCTTTGCGGCGGGTGTTGGCCAGTTCGGCTTCGTAGGCCAGTACTTTGCAGTGGGCGGCATCCTGGCTGGTTAGCAACTCCACGCAAAAGCTGGCATCGCCGTGGATGCGGCTGACCGCATTGATGCGTGGCCCCAGCCCAAAGGAAATATCGGTGGGCGATCGCCCGTGCGACGACAGAGCGTTAGCAACTCGGCTACCCCTGGTCGTAGGTAGGGCGGCTGGGGCTGCTGGTGGGTTTGCAGCTGGGCCAGGCCGCGCTGGGCCAGATAGCGGCAGTCTCCCCGCAGTTCTACCAGGTCGGCAATTAGGCCAATGGCTACCAGATCCAGCAGATACTCTAGCGGGAGGGGAGGCGGAGACTCCAGGGCGGCGTAGAGTGCCTCCAGCAGCTTGTAGGCCACGGCTACTCCAGAGAGCGTGGCCAGGGGATGCTCCGGGGGAAAATAACGGGGGTTGATCAGCGCTACCACCGGTGGCTCTACCGTTGGCAGGGTGTGGTGGTCGGTAACAATCACATCCAGCCCTAGATCCTGGGCGTAGGCCAGCTCCGCCAGGTTGGTGCTGCCGGTGTCGCAGGTCACAATCAGGCTGGCGCCCCAGGCTTTGAGCTGGTCAAGACCGTGATACGACAGCCCGTGGGAGTCCGTCATCCGGTTAGGAATGAAATAGGTTAACCGTTCCTGCTTGGGCCAGAGTTGCCCTAGCCCGTCCCACAAAACCGCCGTCGCGGTAACGCCATCGGCATCAAAATCTCCCCAAATGGCGACTTTTTCAGACTGGGCCAGAGCTTGCTTAAGCCGCTCTACCGCCTGGATCATAGCTGGGCCAAAGGCGCTGGCTGGCGTCGGAGAGTAGGCCAGCGGATTAAGAAACCCGGCCACCTCCGCCAGGTCACACAGGCGGCGTTGCCAGAGTAGCTGCGCAGCGCGACGCGGCGGTTCCATATCACCAGCAAGGGCCTGCTGTAGCGCCTGTAGCCAGGCGTCGGGGCTAGGTTCAGCCGCGGCTAACACCCACCGGAAAGGCTGAGAATCCATCGCGGAATTTACGGATTTACTGTCATCCTAATCTAACCCTTGCGGCCCTGTGCGGTGGAGAAGATCGACAATCTGAGGGAGTTTCCACTGGTATGGGGGTAAACTCGGTAAAATTTGGCCGTGAATCTTAAAGCTTTTAAAGAAGCTTCCGTAAAATTCTTGAGAATCCCGCTTGTAGGAATGCAATGTAACGCTTAACCTAAGCAAGAGTAGCCGTCGAGTTCCAGGCTCTTGCGCTCCTTTGTTGTTGCCCAGCCTCCCTGCGCCACGCTATGTCCCACAATAGCCATCCTGAGCTAGACGGAGAAAACCCCAAACCCTTTACTCCTTTCAACTCAAGCGACCTGGCCAAACTCTGAAAGAGCGCCTGGGCTGGGGGTTGCTGGGGTTATCGGTGGGCTTGGGGGTGGCCACGGTTTTTTTTACGATTTCGGATACGCCGGTATCCCCCCCCTGGTCATTTAGCCCGCCGCCGCCTCTGGATAAGCCCTTTAAGCAAGGGGCCGACAAAGCCATGACCGCTGCCGAGTTGACCCAAACGGCTGAGTTTAAAGAAGAGTGGGTGGAGGTGGTGCTGCTGTGGCAGGAGGCGATTGCCCAAATGCAGGCCGTCCCGAAAGCCGACTCCAACTACGCCGTGGCCCGCCAAAAAGTAGATGAGTATAGCCGCAATTTGCAGTACGCCCAGAGCAATGTAAACAGCCGTGCCGCGCGTACGCCCACCGAGCAAAACTATTGGACGATTGGCTCCGATCGCGATTGGCTGATGGCCTTGCAGGGCAGCCCATCCCAGGTGCTGCGCTACGATAGCGCCTGCAACGAGGTTTTGCGCTACGGCAACAGCATTGTTGAGTTAAGCAATGGCTATGTCAAGCAATACGCCAACTTAGATGGCAACCTCAGGGTGCTGGCGGATGCCCCAGTAGCGCCTTCCACCCAAGGTACGTCAACGGCCTGGTCGTTGGGGTCATCGCGGGAGGAAGTGCTGCAACTTCAGGGCACCCCCTCCCGTACCGATCAGTATGCTTCGGAGCAGCACGTTACGCTTTACTACGGCAATAGCTCCGTTTTGCTCGAAGATGGCTACGTCGTCAGCTACTGGAATGCCGATCAAAATCTGAGGGTATCCACAGCTTTGGCCAGTTCCCTGAAACCGTTACTAACCGCTGAAAAGTGGTCGATTGGGTCGAGCCGAGCTGAGGTCTTAAAGATACAGGGGGACACACCTAAAGCCTTTAGCCGTAACGATGGCAGTTGTGAAGAAATCCTTCACTTTGGCCGTAGCGAAGTCATACTGCGGCAAGGATTCGTCGTTGGCTACAAAAATACGGCTAAAAACCTGCGGGTGCGCTAGGGCAGGCTCTGTTCGGTTGAGTGCTTGCCGCTGATGCAGTGCTTGTCTTATTTTCCCTGGCCCGGTAGGATACCCAGACCGCTTCCTTTTCCTTCGCCTGAATGAAGGCTGACGCGGCTTGGTAAATACTGTTAGGGTATCCTGTTTGAGATTTTCTGCCTCGTTCGAGTCGGTTGCTCGTATGCTTAGACCAGTCCTTTAATCTGTTACTTTTCTGATTTAGTGAACGGCGCTTTTCCTCTAACTGACCTGGTCATTGTTGACGATGATTTTGAAACCAAGCGTCTGCTGACTCGGCTGCTGACGCAACAGGGTTATCGTATTCGAGAAGCCTCCAATGCCCAGCAGGCTCTGGAGATCATCACAACCGCCGCTCCCGATCTGATTCTTTTAGATATCTTGCTGCCCGATGTGAATGGCTACACTCTCTGCGAACAGATTAAAGGTAACCCCCATACTCAGGAGATTCCGATTATCTTTCTCAGTGCGCTGGCCGATTCGCTAGATAAAGTCAAGGCGTTTGAGGCCGGAGCCGCCGACTACATTGCCAAGCCCTTTGCCATCCAGGAAGTGCTGGTGCGGGTGCAAAACCAGTTGCGCTTGGCCCATCAACGGCGCAGCTCAGCCATCAAAATGCCCTGCTTAAGCAAGAGGTAGAGGAGCGCATTCAAATGGCGCAGGCCCTGGCGGCGGCAGAGATGAACTATCGCAGTATTTTTGAGAACTCTACCGTGGGCATCTTCAAAGCCACGGCAGCGGGACAATATTTGGGTGTTAACCCGTCTATGGCCAGGCTCTACGGTTACGACTCTGCCGAAGAGATGATCGCCATTATTCAGGATATTAGCCGCCAGATTTATCTAGAGCCCAAGCGCCGAGATGAACTCCTGGTTTACCTGAATCGCTACGACAAAATCACCGATGCCGAATCGGAGGTGTTTCGCAAAGACGGCAGCACCTTCTGGGTTAGCGAAGACATCTGGAAGGTGTGGGATAAGGACGGTAACTTTTTACACTACGAAGGCATTGTTCATGATGTGAGTGAACGTCGCCAGATGGAAACTGAGTTACGCCAGCAGCGACAGCAGGCCGATCGCCTGTTGATTAACATCCTGCCCTACCGCATTGCTCAGCGGTTGAAAGCTGGAGCCCGCACCATTGCCGAAAGCCTGGATCAGGTCAGCGTCCTGTTTGCCGATCTGGTGGATTTTACCGCTGCCTCCAGCGAAATGACTCCGCGTCAGTTGGTTAAAATGCTGAACGAAATCTTTTCTATGTTCGACCAACTGGCTGAATTTCACCGTTTGGAGAAAATTAAGACCATCGGTGACGCTTACATGGTGGCTGGAGGCTTACCCACCCCCCAAGACGGCCACGATCAGGCCATCGCCCAGTTTGCCCTGGATATCTGCGAAGCCATTCAGCAATTTACTCGTCCCGATGGCAGGCCATTTCAGCTGCGAGTGGGTATCAACACCGGGCCGGTAGTGGCCGGGGTAATTGGGCGGCGCAAGTTTGCCTACGACCTGTGGGGCGACACGGTCAACATTGCCAGCCGCATGGAGGCCACTGGCGAACCCCAGCGCATTCAGGTGACCCCAGAACTCTACGAAAAGCTGAAGAATAAATTCCTATTTGAGCCCCGTGGCTACGTCGGCGTCAAAGGCCGGGGGCAAATGACCACCTATTGGCTGGTAGGGCGAAAGTAACTCGCTGACACCCTACCTCCCCCACCTCCCTCCCTCCCCCTACCAATGGCCAATGTCACCACCCTAGTACTGGCTGGCGGCCAGAGTTCCCGCATGGGGCAGGATAAAGCCCTACTTAACCTGGGTGCAGAAACACTGCTCCAGCAGACCTGCAACCTGGCCTTAGCCTGTACCGCTGCCGTCTACGTGGTCACACCCTGGCCCGATCGCTACCGTCCCCTGCTGCCTGATACCGTCTCCACCATTCAGGAAAAGTCGATGGTGGGCCGCAACCTTGGCCAGGGGCCACTGGTAGCCTTGAGCCAGGCCGTCATTGTGTTGCTGGAGCAGGGTGTGTTAATAGCTGAGGACTCCTCTAGCTCTATCCCCAACTCTCAGCCCTGCCAATGGATACTAGCTCTGGCCTGCGACCTACCCAACCTCACTACCGCAGCCCTACAAGCCTGGATTAATGATTTAGACAGCCTCGATCCGGCTGCCCTAGCCTACCTACCCAAGCGCCAGGGACGCTGGGAACCTCTGTGCGGCTTCTATCGCCCCCGCTGCCTGCACAGTTGGCAGGCGTACATAGCCGCTGGGGGGCGTTCCTTTCAGGGTTGGTTGGCCGATCAACAGGTGGTGCCGATTCCCTCGGTTACAGACGCCTGGTTAACTAACCTGAATACTCCCGCTGACCTGGAGCAATGGTGGCAGCACAGTTCACGCTAGGGGCGACCCCAGGACGTTGACACGTTTCAGTGTCCGCCTTTTGCCCTCTGCTTTCATCCTTTTGCTATCGAGAATCCAGCGGCCCCCGCGTTACGCCTAGCTTGCTTTGCAACTTGAGGCTGTGCCAGAGCTGTGTGCCAGAAATTTGACCGCTGAGCAATTGCTGGTATTGCCCCAGGGTTTGGGTGACCTGTTGAGGCGTTTCATTTAAAAACTCCAGGCGAAAATAGTGCGCCCCAGCCTGCATCAACCGCTGGGCATACTCTGCGCCGGTTTGGGCCACGCCGTTGAAGAGGGTATTGCGGCATCCAGCATCGGCCTGGAGAATATGTTCTGTACCGACGCGATCGCGCAAGGTTACAGCATGGCGTTCGCAGGGGCGGCCACAATCCCGAAAATCCTTACCCGCCGACAAAAAGGCACAAAAGACACAGTGCTCCATGTGAAACAGCGGCATGTGTTGATGGAGGGTAATTTCAAACCACTGGGGCGGGGCCGAGCGGAGCAGTTCCCCCAGTTGGTCGGCATTGAGGTCGTAGGAGGCGGTAACCCGCTCTAAGCCATAGCGATGCAGGAGGTAGTCTGCGGTGAGGGCATTGGCCACGTTAAAGGAAAAATCCCCAATGCAACGCTGGTCGGCAAAGTAGCGCAGGTGATCGTAGTTGCGAATCAAATAACCATCAGCTTCAGAACGGCGCACCTGGTCGAGAATGTAGTGCTCTAGCGGCTTAGTAATGCGGGGCGGGGCAACCCAAAGGGTTTGGTCTGGATTGAGGCGGTTGGCCCGAAACCACCGCACGGTATCACGATAGGTAGCTGGGTTTTCAAATTCACAATAAATAGTCTCCAGGCCAGCGGCGGTAGCGGCAGCCAGCTGATCCTGCCGCCGCACCAGGGCCGTGAGCTGCGGGGCGGCCTCTACCCTGTCGCCAGTGGGCAACAGTTCAGCTAGGGATGCACCAGGGTTGAGTTGCCAGCAAAGCGGTTGCAATCGCGCCGCCTCCAACTGTTCCACCAGGTCTCGGCGCAGGCGGTTGAGTTCGCTAATTGGCAGCATCACATCCCCAACTACCTGACTCTCCAGCGACTCCAGGAAAAGGGCGTGTTGCCCAGGCGTCCAAGTTGTTGCTGAAGCAGGTCTGTAGTGAGGGGCTTAGAGTGGGCGAGCACTAACGGCATGGCCGAGGTGGCCTGGGCGATGTGTCCTACAGTATCGCGGGCAATCGCCACCAATGGTTGACCGACCTCACCATACACGTCAACGGTGAGAGGGCGCTGAAACCGGGGCTGATCGCCCGCGTAGGTTTGCTGTAGTTCCTTATCCAGGGCAGGATCGCTGGTTTTCCAGATCCTATCCCCTACCTGCACCCGCCGCAGGTTAACCGCCTGTCGGCCAAACTGAAGCTGCACCTCTACGCCCTTAGGGATAACCTGATAAATCCGTCCGCCCTCTTCCTTAGCCGCCGGCTGGCCATGGTCGAACACCACCCCATCCCCAGCCTTGAGCGGAGCCTCTGGCTTTAGAAAAACCGCCTCTTCCGTAACCCGCGTTACTAGGCCCAGGTAAACGCCACGCTTTTTGCCAAACCGGGCATGAACCAGCGCTTGGTTATCAATGCCCTGGAACCAGCCGGTGTAAAGGCCACGGGAAAAGGCCATTTCGAGCTGGTAGCGGTCGGTGGGGGCGGGGGAAGCGGGAGAGGCGGGGGAAGAGGAGGGAAGCAGGGGCGGCGGGAGAAGGAGGGGATGCGGGGGCGGCGAGGGAAGAGAGGGCGATCCAGGGCGAGGGCGGT
>JAAUUR010000293.1 GCA_012031045.1 Leptolyngbyaceae cyanobacterium SM2_5_2 | reverse complement strand
ACACATAATATGGATTTATGGCTGGTATTTTTGACTGGATTAACGACAGGGGGGATTAACTTGTCTTGCGGTGCAAGGGGGTTTGTTGGCGAGTGCGATGGCCAAACCATCTCCCTCTACTACAACGACATCAACTGCAACTGAAGATGAAACACCTAAGAAAAGCGCAAAACAATTTCAATTTTCCGAAGATCCGTGGGTAGTTGCCTATTTTCTTGGTGCCAAACTCATTGCCTATACCATCCTCGGCTTGTTATTAGGTGCGGTGGGTTCGGCATTACAAATTTCCCCCCAAGCTCAAGCGGGGATGGCGATTATCGCGGTTGCCTATATGATTGTGACGGCGCTGAACTTGTTAGAAGTTCACCCGATTTTCCGCTATGCTGTGATTCAACCGCCACCGGCATTGGCGCAGCTACAGCCATTCGAGCCGCACGGGAGGGGGCCAACATTGTCGGCCTAGACCGCAAAGCCCCTGAACTCAATGCCACCATCAACCAAATCAAAGGTGAGGGGCACCAGGCGGTTGCCATCGTCGGTAATGTAGTGGATACCGCCGTTTGTGATCGGGCTGTAGCTGAAGCGGTGCGCCTGTACGGCAGCCTAGATTTGGCCCTAAACGCGGCGGGGGTGATGGATGGGGGCGATCCAGAGCAGCCACTGAATTTCCAGGGTCAGCGCAACCTGCTCCCAAAATCCATCCACGAAGCCAGTGATGACTATTGGGAAGCCGTTTTGGCCACCAACACCACCGGGGTGTTTAAGTCCATGCGGTCTGAGCTACGCCAAATGGTCAGCCAAGGGCAGGGCGGGGCGATCGTTAACATTGGCTCCATTGCCGGGTTAACCGGGTTGGGTGGCAACCCGGCCTACGTAGCCAGCAAACACGGGGTCACAGGCCTTACTCGCCAAGCCGCGGTGGACTATGCCCCCTACGGCATCCGCATTAACTCTGTTAACATGGCGGCTACGGATACGCCCATGGTGGAACGGGCCTTTGAGTTTGTCCGTGAGTCGCAGCGGGAGGGCGGCGGTAGCCCTACAGCCCTACTCAAAACCATGAGCCTGCTGATGGCGTCCGACTCCCAACAGCGCATGGCCACCGTGTGGGAACAGGCAGCGGTGATCCTGTTTTTGCTCTCTCCCGATGCGTCTAACCTGACGGGCGCAGCCTACGCCACCGACGGTGGTTGGACGACTTACTAACCCATGATCACCCTAAAATCTTGGCTGCTGTCCTCCCTGGGTGGGTTGGGTCTGCTGATGGCGGTTGGATCGGGTCAGCCCAGCTACGGTGCTGACTCCGCTACCTCCGACGTTTTGGTGACTGATCTCCAGTCAGGCACGGCCCCCGTTGACCCAAATCCCCAACCAGAAACGATCTCTGTAGCAACTGATCCGGCTGACCCAGATCTTCTACAGTCAGAACCAGATCCCCAGTCAGAACCCTCCCTGGCCGACCGGCATCGTACCGACCTGGATTTATCGCCCGCCATGGCTTTAACCGAAGCGAGGTCTACCGACGCTGATTTGCCCACCGCGGCGGTACCTGTGGGAGGCTTTTGGCTCAACCCGGCCCTTATTAACGGCGAACGCATTGCCGAGGTGCGGGTGTATTTGGAAAATCCTCCTGAGGATGCCGAGGCTAACCAACGTCTAGAACAGCAGATTCTCACCGCCTTTACGGTTCAGGTAGGGGATAGCGCCAATCCCCTGTTTTTAGAGGCGGGCTTGCAGCGGGTGCAGCAACTCAGTGAGGTTGAGGCGGCCCAGTACGGGCTTTATGAGGTGCAGATTCCGGGGGAAGTGGTGGTTGTGCTCTCGGTGCGGTTGGTGCCTGGGGTGGCTGAACTACCCCCGCCTAGCCGATCGGGAATTTTGGTCACCGGCGATTGGAGGGAGTTTCCAAACCTTTATACCAGCGATCGCGCCACCGCCGTCGCCGTTTTGCGGGGCGGCCTGTCTAACTTCACCAGTTTCAACACCTGGTTTGGGCAGGGCGAACTACTCACCCAGGGCAACCCCCTCGCCCCTAACCCGGCTGGCCCCGGCACCTACAGTTGGTTCGATGGCTACCTGGAACTGGGTTTGGCGGGGATTACCCAGGTGAGTACCTGGCCGCTCTACGTCTATGGTGGAGCCAGCAGCCTGGTTTCAACCACCGTGCAGCCGGATTTATTTGAATCCGACAGTCGTATTTTCCTCGCCATTGAAGACCTCTACGGCGGGGTGATCTACGGCTACCGCACCGAGGCCGAACGGCTGGGAGTTAACCTCTCAGTCGGGCGGCAGGATTACCGCATTAGCAACGGCCTGTTGTTTGCTAACGGGGCAGGTAATGGCGGCGATCGAGCGGCAGTGTTATCCAACCCGCGCACGGCGTTTGAAAACACAGTAATTGGCCGCTTTCGCTGGAACGACTTACGGCTAGAAGGGTTTTACCTCGACCCCAACGAACTTTCTTTGATCGACAGCCAAACCAAATTTGTCGGGGTCAACCTGGACTATGACCCCAACTCAGCCCTCCAACTGGGATTGAGCTACATCCACGTGCCCAATTCCAACTTCTCCTACTTCACCCTCAGCGATACCTTTTCCCGTCAGGGCTTGAATGTGGTTTACCCCCGTTTGCGGCTCACCAATCCCCTCGGCATCAACGGGCTGTGGCTCCAGGCCGAGTACGTCCACCAATGGAATAGCAACTTTGCGATGGCGGCCCACGGTGCTTGGGGGCAACTGGGCTATACCTTTCGCGATGTTCCCTGGACGCCCACCCTCAGCTATCGCTACGCCTACTTCAGTGGCGATGACCCCAACACCACCGCCTTTGAGCGGTTTGACCCGCTGCTTTCTGGCGGCAACCCCGATACCTGGATTCAGGGCACCAATCTCGTCAAGATCTACCAAAACTCCAACCTAATTACCCATCAATTACTCCTGAGAACCCGCCCCTTCGAGCGGTTTGATCTAACCCTGCAATACATCCATCTGTCGGCGGCTAACTTGAATAATTTGGGTGGCACCCAGGCCCTTTCATTTCTCCAGTCCAGCTACATTGGCCAGGAAATTACCCTCACGGCTCGCTACAACCTATCGCGCAATTTTTTACTCTACGGCAGCGGTTCCATTGCGTTTCCTGGCTCAGCCGTACAGCAAGCCCTCAGCACTCAACCCGGCCCCTGGTACTTTCTGCAACTCTCGTTTTTGATGAATTTTTAAGGAGAGTGTCTGGGTAAGCTCCGTGTCTGGCTTGAATGTTGGTGCGGATCTGGTGGGGGTGCGTAATACCTCTAGATACCGCTGGGATAGGCTTAATTCTGCTTCTTGAGTTGGGTCTTTTTCGGCAGGTTCGTCTAGCATGTCTGGTAAACCACGCTCAAGCAGTTCTGAAAGCCGGTCTTGGAAAAAAGGAGCCAGGCACTCTGCCAAGTCATTGGAGAGGTATGTCTTGCTATACAGCGTTTATTTAAACCCGGAACGGCTTTCTGCTTAGGCAGGCAACTTCACTACAAGTTTATGCCCCTTCCTATGAACCAGACGCAATCTTAACTTGCCACGTCAAAACGTGTGTCACATTAAAATTGTGACTATGTTCCTTCTTTTCCAGGGTGAAAGAAGACATTACTACGTTTTGAAGTTATCTATTAAGGCGTAGTCCTGAGAGATTTTTTATAGCGTTCGCAAAATCGCATCCAATCTGGCTTTGAAGCAATCGCTGTCTCAACGTTGAGCTTGGATTGCGCGGTTCTAACCGTGCATAGAGTTTGTGGCGAGAAGTCGCTACGCGAGGACGATAACACCTTAACTGCGGTTTGGCAGAATGCTGGGCTAGGGTCACAGCAGTTTAGAGGTTTATGACTACCTTTCCAGATTTTTGAAATTATAGTTATAGCCGCTTTTATAGAGTCATTAATGCTTGAATGCCAATCACAATACTGATTCAGAGAAAACTACCATGCCTAAACCATTCATCTATCTAGCAATTTTGCTTACTCTAAGTTTGGTTGGTTGTAAGCGAGATAATAAAGCAAAAGCGACTCAGAATTCTAATAAAGTTTCGGAGAAGTCTGCTACTCCAACAAATCCGCCCCTGTTTCAATGTAATTTTGTTTTTGAACCCCTACCTGGTTTTGATCGTCCTGTAGCCAGGGTTATTTGCGATCCTGCCTTTCCACCGGTGTCTGAAATCATCTTCTTTACCGCTGATACACTTTCTACTCCCTATGAAGGGAACAAAGGCTCTTACTTCCCTACTAGCACAGAGGTCTTTGACGATTTTAGGATTGAGCAGGGCCATACGTATCCGTCAATTTCTCTTCGCTATTTGAAATTAGAAAGTCTTGATTTTGATAATACAAGCAATCCCTTAAATAAGCCATTGAACCAACCTGCATCATTGACTCCGCCAGATCCAGCTCAAGTGCCGACACCAGCTTTGCTGACTGGCTTAGTCAGTATCAGTGTTGCCGCTATGCGTAAGCGGGCTAAATCTGCCGCTGATGACTCAACATTTGAGACATGATTCACTGTGATTTTGCAAACTTGGCTCTAGTACTAAATTTAGTGATGTAGAGAGAACTATGATATTTAAGCTATTACTTTGTTTGACCGTTTGCTCCGCCTTAGGTTTAGTTGGCTGCGACCGCGAGAAGACTAATCGCGCTAAACCTTCAGCTGAGAAAAATGGAGGTTAAAGAGACTGCCAAGAAACAAAAAGTTGAAGAAAAGCCTCTTCCTAGCTGTAACCGTGTTATTATTCCCGATCCCGAAAGACGCCCCATTTTTGTTATTCCCAATCCTCCAAAGCCCTGTCAACCCTATATGCCAACCATTCAATATTTTTCTACTCTTACTGAAGTTTTCAACGATGTAGATTTTGACCAGAGTATTGCTTTTCAAGAGGTCGATTCTCAAACAGCTTTTGAGAGCAATTTGGGCTATCTGGCCTTGCCAAGCTATGCAGACAGTGACAATCTTAATCCAGATAATTTAGGCACCCTCTGGGGTGAGCTAGAGGAGATAGATTTGTCAAGGGCGTCGGATGAGCCAGGAGAGGAACTTTTGTCAGAGCCACTGACAAGTCCGGCTCAAGTGCCTACGCCAGCGCTGCTATCAGGTCTGGTCGGACTTTGCCTGGCGGCGCTGCATCGTCGGGTTCAAGCGGCTGACGATCAGTAGGTAGCCCTAACGTTCAACATCTATGGCTTAAAGCTTCCCCTACAACACTCGCCCGGAGGCTCCCCGTGGCTGGTATTGCCCCAGGCCCGGTTGCCCTAGCCAGTGGTCGCCATCCACAATGCACTGACCGCGCAAAAAAACCTTTTTGACTTTGCCGGTCACTTCCCGCCCCTCAAACAGCGAATAATCGACCAGGGAATGATGGGTGCTAGCGCTAATAGTGTGGGTTGCATCGGGGTCGAACAGGACCAGGTCGGCGTCGCTGCCCACCGCGATGGTGCCCTTGCGGGGAAACAGCCCGAACATTTTAGCCGGGGCGGTGGCCGTGAGCTGCACAAAGCGATTAATGAATGTTAGCTTGCAAACCTCAGTCCTATCTAGGCGTAAAGGATGCTGAAAATTGTGACGCGGGGCAGTGCTATCCAGCTGCATCGACCACAATGGAAGCATCTAGGCGCTTTGGGGAAAGGTTAGAAATGGTTGCGCCAGTTGTGTTTTGCCCCCAGGGTGTGAAGGAGTAGCCTGTGACCCTTGCTGATGATCCCTCCGCGGCTGAGCCTTTACTGGAGGCCACTCCAACGCCTCAGCCGTTGCGAACCGCACCCCGGTGGCTAAGGCGGCTGATTTCCCAGGACTCGAATCAGTTAACGGGGTTAGGGCATGGGGTTTTAGCCGGAGCCCTGCTGCTCGGTAGTTTTGCCCTCAATGGCTGGATGCTTGCCTTTGCCAGCCACCAGGAGCGCGACTGGCTCAACTTTGCCACGGTGGAGAAGACTCTGGAAGCCAGCAAGGCAGCCGTGGCCAACGTCCGGGCTACCCCAGCCGAACGAGCCAGAATGGTGGATCAGTTCATGCTGATTCAGGCTCGCACCAAAACCCATGCTGAGGTAATGGGGCTATTCTACAAGCTCAATTTCATCGCCCTCGGCACCATTGGGCTGGCCACTGGCATTGCTTCCATTAGCCTATTCTTTATCAGCAAAGCGGGGTGGGAGCGGGCCAACAATGCATTGATTAACGTCTTTATTGTCTCTACCGGGCTGGTGATTTTTCACAGCAACGTGATTTTTATCTTCAAGTTTCAGGACAACATCAAGCTGAATGGCCAGCTCTACACCGAATACACCCAGCTTTACAACAGCGTACTAAGCTACTGGGCGATTCAGCCCAGCACACCCAATAGCCCTACCCCAGCCGAGTTTATCCTCGCTACCGACCAGCAGCTCGCGGCCCTGGGCAAGGTAACCCTAGATTTTGACGTCAGCCGCATTTCAGAACTGAGTAAACCGCTGGAATCCTTTACCGGTTCACCGGAAGCGCCTGGTGAGAGCCTGTTATAGCGAGGGCATAGCGGCCAACCACTCTTGCACAAGTCGATGTACAAATTGATAGCGCCCACCCACCTGCTGCACGAGAAACCGTTCACAACCGTAGTTCAAAAAGCGGGCATAGTTCCAGGGGATGACGTTGGCGCGATAGAGCACCAGCCGCAAAGCCAGGTGTTGGGCACAGACCAGAGCGCTGTCAAAAATAGCGGCCCAGAGCGTGAGCGCCCCAATCACACTAAACAAGTGCAGAATTGCAGCGGCATCAACGGCGGTAGTAGTAGTTGTCA
>JAAUUR010000292.1 GCA_012031045.1 Leptolyngbyaceae cyanobacterium SM2_5_2 | reverse complement strand
TACAGTAAGGGCGTCAAAGGCAATGGGTAGCTCAATATAGCGCACCTGGTTGGCATCGCAGGCGGCAATTTCTTCATTGGAAATAGGGCGGGAGGCATTGCTAATGTCAGTCTCGCCCTTACAGAACTTGGTAAAGCCGCCCGTTGTCCCCGAAAAGCTCACATCGGCTTCAATGCGGTCGGCTTTGTTGGCATTAAAGGATTCGGCGATGGCGTCGGTAATTGGAAAACTGTACTAGAGCCATCAATAATAACGGTGCGGCTCTGCTGAACCGGTGGGGCATCTGCCTGGGGAGAGGTTCCTTCGGGGGCTCCACTCGTTGTGCTAGAACAACCGGCAACCAGGAACGACAGACCAACGGCTAACCAGCCCCGATGCATGTGAGTGGTCATATTCTTCACTCCAAACCTTAAGTAAAGCTAAATTCCGCCAGGGAAAATTGCACTGGAGGACTTAGTTCTTATCATTTCAAAAAAATTTGATTTGCCGATTATGGAGTGGTTAAAAGATACAGGTTGTTACATAAATTTAGGGTTTTGCTGGTGGGTGGGAATGGTTGGCTAGCCGCAATTGGTGGTGGCGTTGGGTTGATTGGGAGGTGGGCAGAGGCGGGCCGGGCGAACTGGGCCTAAACACCGGAGGGTGTTTAGGTAGTCTTCCAATTCCATGAACTCAGGGCGGTTGAGGCTGTAGTAAATCCAGCGGCCATCCTGGCGGGCGGTAATTAAGCCTGCTTCCCGGAGAATCTTCAGGTGAAAGGAGAGCTTGGATTGGGCAATGTCCATGCGATCGCGCAGATCGCACACACACATTTCCTGCTGTTGTAAAAGCTCTACTACCTCAAACCGAAAGGGATCGGCTAGCGCCTTGAATTTAGCAATTACAGCACCAGCCTGAATTTGAGTGGAGGTAGTCATTGTTTAGAATCAAGCGTTGAATTCCTTCTAATCTAACTCCTCAGTTTGCGGGAAGAAACCGTCGCCCAGGAAATCTTTTCGGTTGCCTGGTAGTAAGGGGATACGGCCACTGTCGATGCAGACGCATGCTGTAGAAGCAAATGGCAAGGTCGCCATGCAGAATGATCACTCTGCATTGGTGCTGGCCGGCAGCTTAGGCATTAGCAACGGTGCCTCACCCTGGGTATCTACTTCGTAGAACAAAAAGCTATAGGCAGACGGGCAGCAGAGGGGATCTTCCGGGGTGTAACGGTTGAAGGTGGCGCTCAGATAACCCTGTCGATAGAGATCTACGCTAACTAGGCTGCCATCGGTGCGGGCATCCATTGGCTCAGGGGCTAAGGTGCCGGAAAATACGCCATCGGTAAACACAAACACCTGGTAAGAGAGGGGCCGACACATGCCATCGGCGTTGGCCATGCCGGTAATTACTGTGGTGTCGCCAAAGATTTGGGCGGAGCCACTCAACGTCCATCCTGCGGCGGTCACCTGGTCATCTTCGGGCAAAGCCGCCGGACGCACCACATCCTGGCAGTTTGGCAAATTACCGCCCCCTTCAAGCACCGGAGCCTCAGGGATGGCAACCCCAGACTGGTTCCAGTTAGTGTCACTCTCTAGCCAGGCCGCGGTGGATTCGGCCTGGGCCAGGGCCGTGGGGGCCAGCAGCATTGAGCCTACGGCCAGGGGGCCCGAAAACAGAAAAATGCAGGATTGGATACTCATGGGGGTCGAAATCAGGCTAAGGGGATCGTTCGCGATGAATAACCTGCGAAAGTGCAATGATTCTACCAAGAAATCACTCATTAACTGGAAAAACCTGGGGCCTGGCTCACCCAAGCTACTCCCAGGCCCGACTCAACCCCAACCACTTACTCAGCTAATCAAGGGATGATGAGCAGCCCCATCATCTACCGACTGACCTTGGGGTTAGCCGCTGGTGGGTGTTGGCGTACCTTCCAGTGAAGTTTGACCCAATTTTGGGGATGCCAGACGGCTGGCAGACGGCCATAGCTGAGTGATTTAGCTGATCTGGTGCCAAATTAAAGTAAAAAACGCTACATCTCTAGAGCGCGTTGCCATGGCTTAGCCAGGGTGCGGTTGGGCTCAGCCCAGCAAGTCTGGGCCAGCCTTGTACATCCTAAGCATTGGAATTGGTTATCGATTTGCGTTGCTGATCTGGGTTAAACGTGTTAAATTTTCGTCAATAAGTTGAATGGCCTAATCCAGCCTTGGCTGGAGCGGAGGAACCAACCTTTGGGGCGTATCTCAGGGCGAGTCGTTTTCGCCAGAGAAGGGGATCTCTCACCCCTAGCCCGTCAGCTAACTCCGTCGGCATTGGGAGAGAACTGGTCGGAAAGCTTTTTACAGCGCTATCCGTAGTTCTCCTGGGATAGTGAGGAGTCGTCACTGCAAGCCATCGAAATATGGCTTGGGATTTGGCATCGTGTTGACCTGGCGTGGCTAAAGGAGACATAACATGGAAAATTTACTTAGCATCACCTCAGCGGTGATTTTTTTGGGGTAATAGCTCTTATCGCTACAGAGCGCCTGCATTTAACGATTGCGGCTTTTTTAGGAGCCATGTTGCTAATTTTTTTACATGTGCTAACCCTTGAGCAAGCTATTGAATACATTGGCCAAAGCCATGCCACTCTAGCTTTATTTTTCGGGGTAATGGTGATGGTGCGGGCCTTTGAGCCAACCAAAATTTTTGAGTACCTGGCCACCCAAATGGTCATTATGGCCAAAGGAGAAGGGAAGCGTTTGCTGTTGGGAATTGTGGCCATTGTCACTCCGATTTGTGCGGTGCTGCCTAATGCAACTGCCGTTATGTTACTGGCCCCATTAATCCCTCCCATTGCTCAGGAAATTAACGTTAACTTTGTGCCGCTGCTGATTCTAATGGTGTTTGTGGCCAATAGTGCAGGCTTATTAACTTTGGTGGGTGATCCGGCCACCTTCATTGTCGGCAGCTCAATTAACATGAGCTTTTTAGATTACCTGCTCAAGCTCAGCTTGGGCGGTGTAGTGGCGATTGTAGCCATCGTCGTCATGCTGCCCTTTCTGTTTCCCAAAACCTGGAACAAAAAGCTAGACGACCTGGCTCATTTGCCCCATCCGGTGATCAATCATCCCCGCATGCTGGCTATCGGTGGAGTGATTGTGGCTTTGGTGCTGGCTATGTTTGTAGTGGGCGAAATGCTGCCGGTGCCGGTTTCTCCAGCGGCGATCGCTCTGCTGGGTGCGGCCCTCTGTCTGTTGCTGACCCACCATAGCGGCATCGACACCGTGCACAACATCCTGCGGGATGTGGACTGGAGCACTCTGGTTTTCTTCATGAGCGTGTTCGTGCTAATTGGCGGTTTGCAAGAAACCGGCGTTATCAGTGCTGCATCTGGCCTGTTGGGAGTCATTATTGGCCAGAATATTGCCCTGGGTTCGCTACTGCTGCTGTTGGTAGTGGGGATTTTGTCCAGCCTGATCCCTAACATTCCGCTGGTGGTGGCGATGGTGCCGATGCTGAAGGAATTTTTAGTCAATGTCAACCTGGCGGGGCCTGAGCTGTTAAACCCGGACTTTGCCGGGCAGGTACCCCCAGAGGCGTTCCCTCTATTTGCGGCGATGATGTTTGGCGCTACCCTAGGCGGCAATGGCACGTTAGTGGGAGCGTCGTCCAACATTGTGGCAGCGGGCATTGCCGAGCAACATGGCAAACCCATTTCCTTCAAAACATTTTTAGCCTACGGTTTGCCGATGATGGCCGTACAGTTAGTGACCATTAGTATTTTGTAGCGGTTCGCTTTTTAATTTAGGCCATACCGCTATTTCCCCGTTGCCACCCCTGGCCAGTTCGCATCCCCCTTGGCGATGTTGCCGGGTATATCCCGCTCCCACCGCCGCTGGATGCCAGGACTGTAATTCATCTACAACTTGCCATCAACAATTTTCCAGGCGTTGGGGTCTACCGGGGCGGTGTAGCCCTGGCTTACGGCCCAGGCTTAACACTCCACAGCGTCGCGTCCCCTGGTAGGGTTAAAACAGATTAGCCATGCCACCATGACCTGTCCTCAGCCCTCAACAACTATTACATCGGCAGCCTCGCCAGTGCCCCTGCCGCCGATGGGCTGCGGTACCTGGGCCTGGGGCAATCGGTTGCTGTGGGGGTATACCCCGGCTATGGATAGCGAACTGCAACAGGTGTTTGACTACTGCGTTAGTCATGGGGTAACGCTGTTTGACACGGGGGATTCCTACGGTACTGGGCGGCTCAATGGCCGCAGCGAAACGCTATTGGGGCAGTTTGCCAATGCCTACACCGGTGAACACCAGGCGGATATTTGCATGGCCACCAAACTGGCGGCCTACCCCTGGCGGCTCAGCCGTGGGGCCATCGTTAAGGCTGGGGATGCCTCTGCTCACCGGCTGGGTCGCCCCTTAGACTTAGCCCAGATGCACTGGTCCACCGCCAACTATGCCCCCTGGCAGGAGGGGCCATTTCTGGATGGGCTGATGGATCTCTATGCCGCCGGAAAGGTGAAAGGGGTTGGGCTCTCTAACTTTGGCCCCAGGCGGCTCAAGCTGGCTCACCAGCGGTTTCAGGAACGGGGCATTCCCATTACCACCCTTCAGGTACAGTATTCGCTGCTTTCGACTTATCCGGTTACTAAGTTGGGGTTAAAGGATCTCTGCGACCAGCTTGGCATTCGGCTGATTGCCTACAGTCCCCTGGCATTAGGATTGTTAACCGGTAAATATTCTGCCCAAGGCCCGTTTCCTGGCGGGTTGCGCGGTTTCCTGTTTCGTCAACTACTACCAGGCATTCAGCCCGTGTTGGATGCCCTGCGCGAAATTGCCACCTTTCGGCACAAGACCCAGGCCCAGGTTGCCCTCAACTGGTGCATGGCCAAGGGAACAATTCCCATTCCTGGGGCTAAAACCCTAGCTCAGGCCCAGCAAAATATCGGCGCATTGGGGTGGTGCTTGGATGCTGGCGAAGTCCATGAATTAGACCAGGCCACCCGCCGCAGCGATCGGCAAATGGTGCAAAACATTTTCCAATCTCGCTAGTTTCTATAGGGCGATGGCCGCTGCGTCACCTGAGTTTTGGCGAGGCGATAGCGTGTCCTCAGCGCACTGGCCATAGCTTTTCCCATAGGCTTGGCAGATTGGCTAAGAGTACTCCATGAAAATAACCATCCCTTTGTAATAGCTCTCTGCCCTCACCCCTGCCCGTCTCCCTCAGGGAGAGGGGTTCTGAATCCGGCTCCCCTGCTCCCCTAGGGAGAAGAGGTTGGGGGATGAGGGCGAAGACTGGACATTTTATTAGTTCGATGACTCTAAGCCCGTTTGACGTAGCCCTCAATCAACAAATCCTCCTCGATGGAGCGGTAGGTGAGGCGCTCCAGGGGAATGGCCTCGCCCATTTGGTTGATGCCCAGGTCGCCCAGGGGGGTAGGGGCGGCTTGCCCCCCCACTAGCTTGGGGGCCACAAAAGCCCAAACTTTGTCGATAATGTTGTCCTTGAGGGCGGCGGCGGCCAGAATGCCGCCGCATTCCCAAAGCACCACCGCATAACCCCGTACATAGAGTTGATGGGTAATGGCCTGCGGGGTTAACTGCGTCAGCCGAATCACCTCGACGCCAGCTTTGGTCAAGGCGGCGGCGGGTGCGGCGGGTGCATCAAGGCTAGTAAATACCACAGTAGCGGCTACCTCAGTTTGCCAGAGGCTAGCTGGCCAGGGCAGGTTGAGCTGGCGGCTCATGACCACGCGGGTAGGGTTATGGCCGTGCCCGTGACTGGTGAGTTGGGGATTATCGCAACGTACTGTATTGCCGCCCACCACCACGGCATCGCAGGTGGCCCGCAGGCGATGCACCTCGGCTCTGGCGGAGGGGCCGGTAATCCATTGGCTCTGGCCGGTGGCGGTAGCAATCTTGCCATCCAGCGTCATGGCAAATTTGAGCAGACCCAGGGGACGCTGGTGCAGAATCCGGCAAACAAACCCTTCGTTGAGGCGCTGACAGGCCGCTTCTTCTACCCCAACCACTACCTCAATGCCCGCCTGGCGCAGCCGCTCAATGCCACTACCGGCCACTCGCGGGTCAGGATCTACCATACCGGCCACCACCCGGCTAACCCCGGCTTGAATAATCGCTTCGGTACAGGGAGGGGTGCGGCCTGTGTGGTTGCAGGGCTCTAGATTGACGTAGAGGGTAGCGCCCTGGGCTTCAGTGCCAGCTTGCCTGAGGGCAAAGACTTCGGCGTGGGTTGTCCTGCCCCCGGATGGTATCCTTCTCCCACGATTTCACCATTTTCACCACGATCGACATCATCAGAAACAATATCAACATTTTCAGAAGTTATAATGTATGACGATGAGCCCCTCTCATCGACACTGCCAGGTGAAATTAATATCGAGTCAAGATCATTACCAACTCTGCCATCACTTACACCAGCATCTGGTATAGCATCTACAACTGCAGTCTGCAAATCTGAGCAATTAATAGGCCTATCTGCCTCATTGTCTGCTTTAGCGCCAACAGATTTAATCTGTATGTTCCTTCGTTTGTATTTGACAGACGACAGTCTACTATAAATCAGCGTTTTGTGTTTAAAATCACTAGTAACATCCCACGAAGGCTTACGCTTTTTCGTTGGTTTGTAACGTTTCATTTGTATCTCGTTCCTCTCTGTGGTAGGAGTGTACTCTCTACCCATAGAAAATACCCTATCGAAGTACATGTCAATTATGGAGATGCATAACATTAAGGAATGTCTTCTGCAGCTAGCATTCTGACAGTCAGTCACAATACGACCTGCCTCGTCCAGTATTGAACTCACAGCGTCCA
>JAAUUR010000291.1 GCA_012031045.1 Leptolyngbyaceae cyanobacterium SM2_5_2 | reverse complement strand
GGCGATTCCATAGGGTGATTTGCTCGGAAATAACCGGATCCTGGTTAATGCGGGCTTCAAATTTGCTCGGTGCCGTAAATCAACACCTGCTTGGGAAATTGGTATGAGTTAGCAACTTGCCGTAGCGATCGCCATCGGAGCGACTGGCAAGCCAGGCAATCAAGTTATTTCGGGCTACCGGGGTAAAGGGATTCAACAGAATAAACTCCGTCGATTCTGCCGTGGGCAACCGCATGATTAGATAATAGGGTTCGACGGATTGCGCCTCGCCACCGTAAATTTCCGTGGGAAACCGCCATAGATCCTCCCGATTGTAAAACACTTGCGGATCTTTCATGTGATATTCCAGCAACCGCTCGCACTGAATCCGGAACAAATCCTGCGGATAGCGGATGTGCGTCCTCAAGGTGGTGGGCATATTAGCGATCGGCTCAAACAGATTGGGAAAAATCCGCTGCCAGGTGGCAATCAATGGATCCTGGCTATCGGCAATATAGAAGTGCAAACTGCCGTTGTAGGCATCAATGACAACCTTGACGGAATTGCGAATGTAGTTAAAGTCGTTCTCGCCGGGGTCAGAGTAGGGGTAGCGGGCGCTCACCGTGTAGCCATCAATTACCCAGTAAAGGTAGTTGCTGCCACTCTGGTCGTTAAAGGCTTCAACGGTGAGGTTGGGATCACGATCGCGAAAATCCTCAAAGCTTAGGGTGGTAGGGGGCCGACTGCCTTGCCTGAGGCTAGTGCCCCACTGGCTAGAGAGATTGTCAATATCGGTAACCACCAGGTAAGGGTTGGTGTCAAACCGCAGAAAAGGGGCAATGGTCTGCACCCGCTCCGCAATGTTGCGCCGAAATAGCAGGCGGGTATCGGGGGTAAAGTCTTCGGTAAACAGCATCCGCCAGTCCAGCAGGTAGCGGGCAAATAGTAATCGTCGCCAGAGGCTATCCAGGTTGATGCCGCCGCGACCCATGTAGGTGGTGTAGATATTTTCGTTGCCGCTGGGGTAGTCCAGCTCTAACAGCCGGGTATTGGTCAGAATGTAGGTGTCGGTTAGCTCACCAAAGTAGAGGCGGGGCTCACCAATGGGGATGCTAGCGCGCACTTCATCGCTGCTGGGGACATTGTCAATGCCGCTGACAAAATAGGCCGGTAACCCATCCGGGCCAGCGGTGTTGACCGGGCTCATGGTAAACCCGTAGCCGTGGGTGTAGACCATGTGCTCGTTAACCCAGGTCTGAGCAATTTCGGGCACTCCGTTATAGTTCAGTTCGCGGGCCGACACCATGACCTGCCGCCGTTCAGAGCGCCGCTCCTGGTTCAAGATGTTGTACCGGTCAAAGTCGGCATCTTTGAATTCGTAGTAAAGCCGAATCTGCTGCAGCTGGCGATTACTTTCCAGCAGCGGACGCGGATCCCAGAGGCGAATATTCTCCAGGGTGAGGTCGTTTTGCTGCAAATCCTCCAGGGTGAGGTCGCCGCTGGGGTCAAAGGGTTTTGATTCGATGGCCTCCAGATCAAAGGCAGAGCGAGTCAGGGCAATGGAGTTAGTAATGTAAGGGCGCTCCCGCTGTAGCTCGTTGGGTTGCACCACCAAACGCTGCACAACCATAGGCGCAACAATGAGGCCCAGAAAAGCAAAGGCTAAATAAACGCCAATGCCCTTCGCCAACAGACTGGTACGGCTAAAGCTAACCAACCCGTCTGGCCGGGCACGCCTGGGGTTAGTTCCAGCCCAGGGGCGAATGGGATTGAACGCTGGCGATGACCATAACAGTCCCCGGCCCAGAAAAATCAAGCCCAATACCAGGGTAAAAAGCGCTAGCGCCCAGTTTGTGGGCAACAGCACATGAACATGGGTGTATCCAGCGCCATAGACTACCCCTTCCCTGGAATACAGTACGTCGTACCGTCCTAGCCAGTGGGTAAAGCTGGTGGCCAAAAAGAGTAGCCCGGCCAAGCTATACAGATGCCGCTGTTGAGATGCCGAAAAGCCGTAAAAGCGCCCTTGGCTGAGGCTGTTATTGGTCAGTAAGTAGACCAAATACACGCTTACCAGGGCAAAAAACAGCGTACCAACTATCCAAAATTGCAGGAGTTGCAGAGCGGGTAGCCGAAAAATGTAAAAAGCAATATCTCGCTTAAATAGCGGATCTACCTGGTTGTAGCGGGCCGGGTGTAAAGCCAGCAGCACGGTTGGCCACTGCTTAGCCAAAATGAAGCCAAAGCCCAGGCTCATCAACGTAGCGGCCAGCCGACCCAGTTGCCGGGGGTAAAGCAAAAAGGCCACTGTGCTAATGCTCAGTGGAATTAACAGCCAGGGCTGAGTAAACAGCATTTGGCCAAGCACCGCAAAGGATTGCAGCTTGGGCCAGAGGGGCAGCGGCGTGCTAGTGTCATACAGCGTTGTCGTAGGTCGCCAAAAATCTGCGGCAATTTGCCCCTGGTAAAGCAACTGCACCCCCACCAGGAAACTCAGGATTCCCCCCAGCAACAACAGCCCACTCAGGCCCACACTGCGGGCCTGGGTACGGGCAGGCTCAGGTGGCGCAATTGGCTTCGCTTGATCCGCCAGGGTAAGATTGCCCCAGGTAAAAAACAGGGTCATTAAAATCGGGATCAGGCCAAGAACCAGTTGAGAACTCAACCGGAGCCAAAATACATCCAGGTAGTTGACCTCCTGAAACCAGAAGCGCTCGGCGGTCAAAAGGGCGATCGCGTCCAGGCACAGTAGGGTGGTCACGAGCACCAGCAAGCCCCACCACCAGCGGTTCACGGTACTTAATTTCAAGTCTTTGAGCATGGCCAACCATTGGTGAGGGGCTGCCCAAATTCTATCGCTCTGGCTGGAGGGGGTAACAAAACCTGAGGGTGACCAGGCAAACGGTAAAAGTTATAGGCTAGGTGGTCGGAAAAACTCTAGCTTGTACTGTAGTATCGCTTTTCGGCCCAGGGGTAGCCATCCAGCCCGATTGTCAGCCCCTAAAATAGACAACATTGGCTATCTGCCGCCCCAGGGATACACCATAGGAGTGTGATGTCTGCCAATTGCTCCCCGTTACTGCCCAATCGCCGCAACATGGCTTGGCCGTTTTGGCCGGTGGTGCCGCTCTACCCCTACGGCCAGCGCCCTACCCTCAGAACCGAAGTTGTTAAAGAATCGGTTTGGAGCTTTGACCAATTTCAGGGCATTTTCTACGTTGTGGTGCCGATTCGGATGACGGTGGTGCGGCTAGAGCCTGGCGGGTTACTGGTCTATTCCCCGGTTGCGCCAACGCCTCAATGCATTGCCCTGGTGCGAGAACTGGAGGAACGCTATGGGGCGGTTAAGTACATTCTGCTGTCTACGGTGACGGGCATTGAGCACAAGGTCTTCGTTGGGCCTTTTGCCCGCCGGTTTCCCCAGGCGCAGGTGTATTTAACTCCTAACCAGTGGAGTTTTCCCTTAAACCTGCCACTGCCCTGGCTGGGGTTGCCGGCGATCGCACCCAACTCCTTCCTCCAAACAGCTCTCTGGCCCCCTTTGCCGACCAGGTAGACTATGCTCTGCTACCCCCCATCCAGCTTGGCCTTGGCCCCTTTAGCGAAACGGCCTGCTTCCATCGCGCCAGCCGCACTCTGATGGTCACCGATGCGGTGGTGTCCATCCCCGCTGAACCGCCCGCCATTCTCCAGCTTGACCCCTTCCCGCTGCTGTTCCATGCCAAGGATCACCCTGCCGACCCGATTGTAGATACCCCCGCCAATCGTCGTAAAGGCTGGCAGCGGATTGCTCTATTTGCCTTTTACTTTCGTCCCAGCACGCTAGATGTTGCCACTACGGGGGAAATGCTGCAAGAAGCGCGCCAGGCGAGCGATCGCTCCCGCAAAAACTATTTTGGGCTCTACCCCTTTCGCTGGCGGCAACCGGGATGGCAAGACTCCTTCCAGGCGCTGCACAACCAGGGGCAAATCACCGTTGCCCCCATTCTGAAAACGTTAATTTTCAATCGTGGCCCAGCGGCGGTGTTGGCCTGGGCCAAGCAGGTGGCCACCTGGCAGTTTGAGCGCATCATCCCGGCTCATCTGGATGCCCCTGTAGCCGCGACCCCCCAGCAATTTCTGGCGGCCTTTGAGTTTTTGCAGCCCACGGTGGCTTCGGCGGCAAACTCATCTACCCTGGCCACCGAAGATACTCAACTCCTGCGCGACATTGATGCGGCCCTACTCAAGCGAGGCATTGCCCGCCCCAGCCAACTCCAGGAAGAAACAGACCTCATTCAATCCACGCTTTAAATCCACGTTGATGGATCTACCCTGATATCACTGGGGTAGGCGGTCGGGGTCAATTCCCTGCGCCCGCAGCAACGCGGCCAGTTGCTCAGCCCGTTGCTGGGCCTGTTCAGCCCGTTCTCGCTCCTGTTCAGCCCGTTGCTGGGCCTGTTCAGCCCGTTGCTGGGCCTGTTCAGCACGTTCTCGCTCCTGTTCGGCTCGCTCCCGCTCCTGTTCGGCTCGCTCCCGCTCCTGTTCGGCTCGTTCTCGCGCCTGCTGGGCCTGTTCATCCCCCGTTGGCAGCACGGCTCCAGCCGCATCACACCAGCGTAGCCAGCTATCCGAGCGGCCTTCAAACTCGCCTTGCCAGAGGGTCAAGCCCAATCCCACCTGGTCTAGCCAGGTCGTGTCCATTTCGAGATAACGAATGCCGCGTAGTTCAAAAATTCGCAAGGGCGAGCTACTCAACTGTAGGGTGGGATCATATATAGCGTAATAGCTCACTCGCATTTGCTCGTAGATCGTCAGCTTGCGCCCTAATTCATGACCAACCTGGTTAGAAACCACCTCAATCACAATTTCTGGCGGCTTGCCAAACAGCCACACTAAATAGCAACGGTTTTGCTTCTCCCACCAGGCTTCGGGCACCGACACATTAAAACTAACGAATACATCGGGAACAATAGCCGGTTTACTAACGGTATGATAAATCCCAACATTCGCCGCAGCCAAAAACAGGCGATCGCTCAAGTTGCTGTAGAGGCAACCAGTTAGAAGCCGTTGCTGCTTTTCAGAGGGCAAATTATCCACTGGTGTATCATCTTCAGTGATCAGCTGGCTGGCGTCTGGGATGGGAATTTCATCCTCTAAAAGCGCCATGTGTTCCTCTGAAACGGTAACTTGGTTAACCATAGCCACCTCCATTTGGCCCAGAGAGCGATTAGTGTTTTGGATATTCTTATCAGATATTCTTAATTGTAGTAGCTTTAGCCTACTACAATTTGAGCGCCATGTGGTGGTTTGCTGTCTCGCTACGGCCCCCTTGCCAATCTTTTAGTTACTAGCCCTATTCATATTCCCGTGTACCCGCTGCAAACTGGAGCACCATTGGAAATCCCCCGTCTTGATGGTACTTATCGGCCCAAGCCCGCAGCAAGGTATCCAGTTCTTGGAGGGCTTCTTGACGGCGTTCCAGATCAACATCAAACACTTCAATACCGCGTAGCACGCCCTCTTCATTACGCACCCAAGACTGCAAAATGCTGAAGTAGCGAGCCACATCATCAATCATGGCAAAGACACGCTCGCGCTCATCCTTTGGGGCATAGGATTCACTCGCCAGGGCAAACAGTGGGATATCGACGAGAGGCGAGTCAATTTGAATGACGGTACCCGCATGTAAAAGGCGAAACTTAATGTGCAACATCAGCGCATCACTAAAGGGCATGCGCTGGCTTTCTGGCAGTTCAGCTTGGGAGAGATCATGGAGCATCTCAATCAATTCATTGAACTCCACTTGATCTAAAATACGGGCCTTAGGCGATCCGGATGGCAGGCTATCTTCGATGGTTTTGCGCTCACCTGGGGTGAGGCCGGGCAGCCTCACTCGAGGTTCTTGATCATGGCAGGGAAATTTTTCTTGCCACAAAAAGGGAACGGCAATTAAATAGTAAGGCTCCTTAGAATTAAGGGATTTTAGACTTTGCCCATCCGCGATCGCGGTTTGAATTTCCTTAACAATAGCCTTTACCCGTTTAGGTTCAACATGGTATAAAAACCCGGTTTTACGGATATTTTCACCCTGCTCAATAAACGTGCTATAAATCGCCAATTTTGCCGCTGTAGTGGCTGCATCTAAAAAGGCCCCATAGCGATGCCCACCCATTTTCATGGTGCCCATAGCCAGGTGAAGCAAAATCCAGTCGGCAGGGCTGTTATCTACCACCTTTGATAGTTCTTGCTTGAGTTGAAGGGCGATCTCAGACTGCTGACTCACAATGCTCAATTACCAGCTACATATCAGTAAAAATGACTCAGAGGAATGGATCATTTAGCTAACAGATGTGGCTCTTCTCTAAAACCAGCCTCGCAGCGGAGAGCCAATATTAACGATAAATTATGCCGCTTAGCCAATGCAGGAAATGCGGCGTTAACCCTAGCCCTTACTCTAACCTGAGAGCTTGAGCTATGGCCTGAGTCCTAAAGAATAGCCTGACTTTCAGAAAAGCGCTCAAATCCTTGTAGATCTTCAGCAATTCTTATCTTCAAGCTGGAGTATTCTCCGGCTACATCGGTAGCTTGGGCAGGCATTGCCTCATCAACCTGCCCCCAGCAGGCTGCCCTGGCCCATCAACCTCTGCTTAGCAGCGGAGTCCTGGGACCCTAGCGCCTGCCTCACTGACCAGGCGGGGTAGCCGGGGGTTCAGCGGGTGGTTCAGGGGGGGTGCCATCGGCAGGGGGGGCAGGGGTCTGAGGCGCTTCCGTAGGCTGAGCCGCGCCGCAGTAGGTGTTTACCTCATTGATTAATTGCGCTTCTGTTTGCGAAAGTTCCTCAAATCGC
>JAAUUR010000290.1 GCA_012031045.1 Leptolyngbyaceae cyanobacterium SM2_5_2 | reverse complement strand
GGCTTCCGTCATTATAGTTAAATGTACCGAATCGTGGCGAAGTGGCGTATTATTTGCCTTGGCGGCTTCGCGGATGTTGTCGGTCAGGTTTTTATATAGCCAATCCGAGAAAAATGGTGCCAATGGTGCCATCAATTGATTCACGACCATCAAGCATTCAAACAAGGTTTCGTAAGCCGATTTTTTATCCACAGCCCCCTCTTCTCCCCCTAAAGGGGACGCGCCTTTCCAGAAAACGGCGGCGCCGACAAGCGCACAAAACCAGTTACTCAAGTGTTCATCCACAAAAGTTTCCACTGCGCGCGCGGCTTTAGTTGGCTCATAATCCGCATAACTTTCGGTTACCTCTTTCGCCAGGCTATGCAGTTTAGAAATAATCCAGCGATCGAGTTCAGGGCGCTCAGAATGAGGCACAATATCCATTTCATTGATGACGAATTTGTCCACATTCGCGTAAAGCGCATAGAAAGAGTAGGTATTGTACAACTTGCCAAACAGCTTGGCACGCGTTTCGTTGATGCCGTCTATATCGAATCGAAGATTATCCCAGGGTTGAGAATTGGAAATCATGTACCAACGCGTGGCATCGGCACCATAAGTCTTGATGGTCTCGAAAGGGTCAACGGCATTGCCCAAGCGTTTTGACATTTTTTTGACCTTCTTTGTCTAATACCAAGCCATTGGAAACCACATTTTTAAAGGCAACACTGTCAAATACCATTGTAGCAATGGCATGTAACGTGTAAAACCAACCGCGTGTTTGGTCAACACCTTCAGCAATAAAATCTGCCGGAAAAGACACCTCAAACGGCGAAGATAAGCCCTTCAAGTCGCCATTTGCCAGTTTTCATAATCCAATCCCCATTGTGCATAAGGCATTGAACCAGAATCGAACCACACATCCATCGTATCCAGGCCCTTGCGGTAGGTGTGGCCGTTGTGGCGGTATTGTTCTGGCAAAAGTTCTGTCTCCGACAGCTCCCACCAGGCATCGGATCCTTTTTCGGCAAAGATGGCTTTGATGTGGGCCAGGGTTTCCTCATTCAGCAGCGGCTCACCAGTCGCCTCATCGTAAAATACCGGGATTGGCATGCCCCAGGTGCGCTGTCGAGAGATACACCAGTCGGAGCGATCTCCCACCATGGCCGTAATCCGATTTTCCCCCTGGGCCGGAATCCACTCGACCGCCTGAATCGCCTGGAGAGCCGCCTCCCGGAAACCCTCTACCGAGGCAAACCACTGCTCGGTGGCCCGATAGATAGTCGGTTGCTTGGTACGCCAGTCGTAGGGGTACTTGTGCACGTAGGGCTCGTGCTTGAGCAGGGAGCCCGCTTCCTCCAGGGCTTTAATGACGGCGGGATTGGCATTTTTGAGGACGTTCAGCCCGGCGAATGGCCCGGCTTCTTCAGTCATGTCGCCCTTTTCATCCACTGGGCAAAGGATAGGTAGACCGTAGCGTTGACCCACCTTAAAGTCTTCATCGCCGTGGCCGGGAGCCGTGTGCACCAGGCCAGTGCCAGATTCCGTGGTCACGTAGTTACCCCCGATCAGGATGGGGCTTTCTCGGTCAAACAGTGGATGGCGATAGGTGGAATGCTCCAGATCCGCACCCTTGACCTCAGCCTTGATAGTGAGGTCGGAGCCGAGCACCTGGGCCATGCGATCTCGCAAATCCTTGGCGATCAGCAGGTACTTAAACGGCTGGCCAGAGGCCACTTCTACCACGGCGTAGGTGAGGTCAGGATTCACCGCTACCGCCAGGTTGGCCGGAATCGTCCAGGGGGTAGTCGTCCAGATGGCTACACCCAATTCCCCCAGGTAAGGTGCCAGAACGGTTTGGGCGGCGGGCGAGGCACTCACCATCGGAAACGCCGCGTAGATGCTGGGAGAGGTATGGCCTTCGGGATACTCCAATTCTGCCTCGGCCAGAGCGGTTTGGGAGGTGGGGCTCCAGTGGACGGACTTGAGCCCCCGGTAGATGTAGCCCTTCAGGTACATCTGACCAAACACCTCGATTTGGGCCGCTTCGTAGTCGGGGGTGAGGGTCATGTAGGGATGCTCCCAATCGGCCCAGACGCCATAGCGCTTAAAGCTGTCGCGCTGGCGGTCGATGGTTTTGAGGGCAAAGGCTCTGGCCTTATAGCGCAGCTTGAGCGGGGTGAGGCTGGCCCGCGCCTCCTCATCCATGGCCTGAAGCACCTTCAGCTCAATGGGCAGACCGTGGCAATCCCAACCGGGAATGTAGCGCACTTTGCGGCCCTGCAGGAGCTGATATTTATTGATCGTATCCTTCAGAATTTTGTTGAGGGCGTGACCGATGTGCAGGTCGCCGTTGGCATAGGGCGGCCCATCATGGAGGACAAAGACCTCACCAGGGTTAGTCTCGGCCAGGGTTTCGTAGATTTTGTTCTCGGCCCAGAAGGCTTGAATCTCAGGCTCACGCTTGGTGGCATTGGCCCGCATATCAAAGCTAGTCTGGGGAAGAAGAACCGTATCTTTGTAGCTTGTAGTATCTGTCACAGCCGGAGGTCGCCTAAAGGTCAAGAAATACCCACGCCATTATCTGAGAAAGCCAGAGGCGATTCAACCGTTGGATGGGCCGGCATAGCTCTCACAGTCGCGTAACTCGCCATTTCTATAGAGTAGGTCAGGATTTGTGCAATTGCAGGGGGGGATGTGGCCCAGGCTATTAGTCTGGGTTAACTAGGCGCGTTGAGCCATGGGCATGGATGATGCCGGACACCTGAGCGTGGTTCTAGAGTGGCCTAACTGTGGGCCTCGACATACTGATCTACCGAATCCACCACTGTTCGATCAGGGGAATTTTGGCTGGCTTCAATGCCATTACTGCCCTCTGCGGCGGAAGGAACCGACGGCAGAGGATTACGGGCTTTGATTAACCCAATGGCGCGGCCAACAATTTCTGGCAAAATGACCACCAGGCTATCATCCGGGGCGTTGTCTAGGGCGGTATTAATGGCCTCGGTTTCATCCAGAATGGTGCGGTAGTTGGCGGTATGCACGGCTTCTTCGAGCCCGTGCACAATCCATTTGGCGGCATCACCACGGGGGCGGCCACGGGTGTCATCGTCTTCTTTAATAATTATTTCATCAAACATTTGACCGGCCAGTTTGCCGAGGGTGATAAAGTCATCATCGCGGCGATCTCCCGGCCCACCCACTACCCCAACCCGCCGCCCTGGCCAGTTTTTGACAAACCCACCCAGGGCTTGGTAGCTAGCGGGGTTGTGGGCATAGTCTACCAGGGCATGGAAGCGGCCCAGGTCAAACAGATTCATACGGCCCGGCGTTTGCTGGGTAGACGCCTCAAAGCTATGCAAAGCCTGCCGAATATGCTCAATACTGACCCCCTGGGCAAAGGCGGCCAGACTGGCGGCCAAGGCATTGGCAATTTGGAAGGGAGCCCGTCCGCCCATGGTTAGGGGCACCTTCTCGGCCTGCTCAATCCGCAGTAGCCAGTCGCCCTTGAGAATAGACAGGTAGCCGTGCTCGTAGATGGCAGCCAGCCCGCCCTGCTGGGTGTGCTGCCGCACCAGGTCATTGTGGGGATCCATCGAGAAGTAGGCAAGCTGCCCTTTAACGCGCTGGGCCATCGCCGCCACCAGGGGATCGTCAGCGTTGAGCACGGCGTAGCCACTGGGCCGGGTCGTTTCTACCACTACGCTTTGAGGTGGGCCAGATCGTCCACAGTTTCAATATCGCCCAGGCCCAGGTGGTCGGCGGCCACATTCAGCACCACGCCGATGTCACAGTCCTTAAAGGCCAGCCCAGAGCGCAGGATGCCGCCCCGCGCCGTTTCCAGCACCGCCACTTCCACAGTGGGGTCTTGCAAAATCACCTGGGCGCTTTGTGGCCCGGTGGTATCCCCTGGTTCTACCAGGTTGTCGCCAATGTAGATGCCGTCGGTGGTGGTGTAGCCGACGACCTGGCCGGTTTGCCTGAAGATGTGGGCGGTGAGGCGGGTGGTGGTGGTTTTGCCATTGGTACCCGTAATGGCGATGACCGGAATCCGAGCCGGGGTGCCAGGGGCAAACAGCATGGCCAGAATCGGTTCGGCCACGTTGCGGGCAATGCCCTGGCTGGGGCAGATGTGCATGCGTAGGCCAGGGGCCGCGTTGACCTCCACAATCACGCCATCCACTTGCCGGATGGGCTTAGTAATGTCGGTGGTGACCACATCAATGCCGGCGATGTCCAAGCCAATGGTTTTGGCGATGCGCTGGCAGAGCCAGACATTATCCGGGTGGATGTCGTCGGTGCGGTCGATGGCGATGCCGCCCGTACTGAGGTTGGCGGTGGCCCGCAGATAGCAGACTTCGCCCTTAGATAGCACGGTGTCGAGGGTGTAGCCTTTACGTTCCAACAACTGCCAGGTGGTGCGATCCACCTCAATGCGGGTCAGCAGATTGTCGTGCCCCTCGCCCCGGCGGGGATCCTGGTTGGTAATCTCAATCAGCTGCTCAATGGTAGACTGGCCATCCCCCACTACGTGGGCCGGTACCCGCTCGGCCACCGCCACCACTCGGCCATCCACTACCAATACGCGGTGATCGCGGCCCCGGTAAAAGCGCTCGATGATGACACCGTTGGAGACATCCTTGGCGGCTTCGTAGGCTTCTTCTGCGACCTTGTAGGTGTTGATGTCAATGGTGATGCCGCGACCGTGGTTGCCATCCAGGGGTTTGACCACAATCGGATAGCCGCCCACGGCATTGATCGCCTCTTCCAGTTCATCCAGGTAATAGACCACGGTGCCACGGGGAACGGGCACCCCGGCATCGCGCAGAATTTGCTTGGTGCCTTCCTTGTCAGAGGCCAGCTCAACGGCCAAAATGCTGGTTTTACTGCTCAGGGTGGCCTGCACCCGCTGCTGGTAGCGCCCGTAGCCCAGTTGAATCATGGCCCGAGTGGGCAGTTGCAGCCAGGGGATATCCTTACTTTCTGCCGCCCGCACAATGGCTTCGGTGCTGGGGCCAAGGGCGGCATCCAGGCGAAAGTCTTCAAGATCGGCCAGGTCTTGCTCTAGCTCCGCCTTGGCATAGTGGCCTGTTTCTACCAGGCTGTTGCACAGGCGCACAGCGGCTCTGGCGGCGTAGCGACCGGCCTGCTCGTTTTGATACTCAAACACGACCTGGTAAACCCCTGGTTCCACAGTGCCCCGAGTGCGACCAAACCCCACGGGCATACCGGCCAGGGTTTGTAGTTCCAGGGCTACGTGCTCAACGATGTGGCCCATGTAGGTACCCTGGCGCACCCGGCTGAGGAAGCCACCCCGATGCCCCGGTGAGCAAAAGTGTTCAATCAGGCTGGGTAGGGTATCGGCCAGTGCTTCGTAGAACCCAGGCAGTTGGTCAGAGGGGCGATCGGCTAAATCTTCTAGATCCAGGCGCATCAAAATTAGATTGGGGTGGCGGATGCTCCAGTAGTTAGGCCCTCGCAAGGTCTGGGTTTTAAGAATTCGCATAGCTTGTAGTTACTCACCAGTGTTGAAGGTCAGTGATGGCTGACTGTCTAAAGACATAAACCTTCCTAAGCGGCCACTACCCATTTTGACCAGGCCAGCTTGGATAGCAGCGATGAAATATCCACAGATTAGGAAGCGTACCACGCGGCTTTAAACCAGGGTTGATGGTTTTTTGAGGAAACCCGGACATTTCGAGTGTCTCTTAGGGCATCTCTATTCTGGCGTAGCGCCGACCGTCTACACGAGGGATTCTCGCCATTAGCCGAGGCGACACCATGCCCACTCCGGTATTATGCAATGTTTCGAGGTCAGCCGTAGCGTCTTACAACACTAACTCAACGGCGAATGGCCACGGAGTCAGGGCTAACTGTCGGCCAGAGTCTACTGGGTCAGCGCTCGAATAAAGCTCTGTAATTCTGAAAGAAAACCACCTCGCGACCGCCGCACCACAGATTCAGCCGGGGGAGTGCTGCTGTCAGGAGTTGGTTCGCCCAGCAGAATCCGATCCAACGCTTCCCCAGAGGGCTTTTGGGGCAGTTCGGCCACCAGCGTATAGGCCTCATCCTGGGTTTCTTGCCACACCTGCCACGGAGAGGGATAACACCGAAACAGCACCGCCCCTTCCATGGGTCGCAGGTAATAGACCGGTTCCAGGGTACTGAGAAAGCGCTCCCGCAGCTGCCGCCCGGCGTAGCCAATGCCGATAGTGGCTACATCTTCCAGCTTGGGATTGAGCATAATCACAAACTTGTCGGCGGCGGCGTTGCACATTTCTTCCACCTGGCTCACCTCCACGGAGGAGGGCTCGACAAACAGGTAAGCCTGGTCGTCGGGCTCCATCTGGCCTTTCAGTTCGCCAATACCGCGCACCACAAAGTCGGGCTCGCCCCAGTCGCGGCGGGCCAGGGCGGCGGCTCCGGCATCGGGGAAGTAAAGCTTGAAGGTCAGCCCCAGGTCTTGCAGCACCGGGTAAAACTGCTCGGCCACAGGCATCCCCTTCAGTTCGGCATAGGCGAACTCTACCGTCATCCGGGGTACCCCAGCACCGATGGCGGCACGGGTGGCTTCGCGGGCTTGTCCAATGGCCTCTTCTAAGCTAGCGGGAATCTCAGTCATAGCCGTTGTCTAGGGTTCTGTGCTGATTGTAGGGAGGATGATAAGCGTGGCGGCTAACATGGTCACACCTGAGACAGGCTCAAAGTCTGAAGTGCCCGTTGCAGGATTTGTTTGAGCACCATCGCTGTCCAGTCAATATCTTCGACGGTAGTGTGCCGCCCCAGGGTGAGGCGAATGCCACACTTGGCGGCTCGATCGCTGTAGCCCATGGCCTTCAGAATGGGGCTGGGGGTCAGGGTACCGCTGTGGCAGGCGGCCC
>JAAUUR010000289.1 GCA_012031045.1 Leptolyngbyaceae cyanobacterium SM2_5_2 | reverse complement strand
GCTGAGCAGAATGGCCACCAGGACTATAAGCCTACTAGGGCAATGAGCCTTTGCCAGGGCCTAATAAAGCAGCAACGGCTACACAGCCCCATCCCGCGATTAGGGCCGCACCACCCAACGGCGCAATGGCTCCCATTACGGTTGTACCCAGCAAACTGAGGGTGTACAGCGCCCCACAAAAAATTACGATCCCGCCGATAAAGGCCCAACCCGCCGCTGCTAGCCAAGCTGGAGCCGCTAGCTTGTACCCTAGGGCCAGGGCTACCAGCGAGATCGCTAGGGCGTGGTACATCTGGTAGCGGGCCGCAGTCTCGAAGATTTCCAGCAGGCGGGGTGTTAGCTGGCTGCGCAAACTGTGGGTAGCAAAGGCTCCTGCAGCCACGGCGCTGCCGCCTAGCAGCGCTGCGATGGCTAGGAATAACCGTTCTAATGGCATACTAGGCATCCTGAGCAGTGGGCCGCACCGCTTCCAGCAATCGGGAAAAATAAAACTGGGTTTTCGTCATTGCCCGTCGCTCAACCTGCCAACCATTGCTTTCCAGAGCGGCCACAATGTCCGCCTCGCGATGCAGGTAGGCGCGAGTGGTTTTGCTAGGGCCAGGAAAAAACTCGCCAATTTTTTTAAGCAAACTGTAACAGGGCGTTTTAGGCGCGAAGCTGAGAATCAGGCGAGACTCAGCCAGGGAACTCAAATGGGTAATCATCCCTTGCACCTGCTCCTGGGGATAGTGAATCAGCACATCCAGGCAGATAACTGTGTGATAGTGCCCCTGGAGTTCTTCTAAATCTTTTACCTCAAAGGTAGGAAGATGTTGCCCCTCCAGCACAGCCGCGGCACGACGGCGGGCCTCTTCTACCATTTTGGCGGAGATATCACTGGCGTAAACCTTAGCTCCTGCTTCGGCCAGCGGAATAGCCAGACTGCCTACACCACAGCCAGCGTCGCAACAGGTTAGCCCGGCCAGGATGCCATCGGCTTTGAGCCACTCCATCACCGTGTCTACGGTTTTTTGGTGGCCTTTGCGAATATCGAGCTGTACTTTGTTGACCTCGCCATCGCCATAGATGCGTTGCCAACGATCAAAGCCAGTGTCGTTGAAGTAGTCGCGAACTACAGTTTTGTCGTCGGCGCGCTCGTTGGTCAGAGTCATAGCGGCAGTGGTGGGAAAATTAACAAACTTCTGTTAAATCTTATGACGTTTTGCTACCCTCCTTCCAGGCTTGACATGATTCGCAATCTTCCCTGAATGGCATGCTTATGAAAGCAATTTATGGGAACAGCACAGCGCTATGACAACTCCTGAGATTGGCATTATTATGGGCAGCGACTCAGACCTGCCCACCATGCAGGCGGCTGTAGAGGTTTGTCAAGCCTTTGCGGTAGATTATGAAGTCGCTATTGTATCAGCCCACCGTACCCCAGAGCGCATGGTTACCTATGCCCAATCTGCCCACCAGCGCGGCTTAAGGGTAATTATTGCTGGAGCTGGCGGCGCCGCTCACCTGCCTGGGATGGTGGCGGCGCTGACCCCCTTACCCGTAATTGGGGTGCCCGTGATCAGCCGCACCCTGCAAGGCATTGATTCGCTGTATTCCATCGTGCAAATGCCGGCGGGCATTCCGGTGGCTACGGTAGCCATTGGCAATGCTAAGAACGCGGGCCTGTTAGCCATTCAAATGTTGGCGGCTCATCGACCGGGCCTCCTGGAGCAGATACTACGCTATCGACGCGATTTAGAAACTGAGGTGCTAGCTAAGCAAGCCCGGTTGGATAATTTAGGGGTTTCTGCCTATTTACATGAGATGGCTTAATGTCGTAGCAGATTGGCCATCTTCCTCTAAAATGACAAATATTCAGGGTTAACCCAGGGTTAATGAACTTCTGGATTCAAGGATTCACAAGGGCTTTCGCCATGTTCATGGAAAACATGTATTCCCTGATACAGATTGATGCCTTCAGAATTGATGGAATCATTTTGTTCTTTAATCCCATAAATCGTGAACGTGAAAGCGTTCGACCTTTGGTTTCGCTAAGGTAATTTGGTCGTCAACCGTCTGTTTCCAGCCGCTAGATGTTTGCAAACTAGAGAAACTTTGGAAGCTGACGTTTTGGCGTACTCGCCTGTATCCTGCAAAGGCTCTGGGGCTTGGTTCTCATACAGGACTGCTGTGCCGGTTGCGGTTAGCAGTCACCCTCTTTAGGTAGGCCGTGTTTGCTGTCTGATTGTGTTGAAGGAACGTCTGTCAAGATGTCTAATCTAGTGTTGCGAAATCGTTCTAAGTTCCGGAGGCGGCCCAAGCCGTCCTTCTGGAGCGCCAGTGTACCGCCCTTTGATCAGGCGGTTAAGCGGCTGTTTGGTCGGGTTGGCGGTTGGACTTGGGTAGCTTGTATTCCTTTAGCGCTGGTAATTCTAGCTGTTTGGGGAGTAGCCGCCCATGCTCAAGAACTGACGGCGGAGGATGTGCAAGTCACCCTGAATAACATCTGGGTTCTAATTGCAGCTTTCCTGGTTATTTTCATGAACGCCGGTTTCGCTATGGTCGAAACTGGTTTCTGTCGCCAGAAGAATGCGGTCAACGTTTTGTCTAAAAACCTGATTGTCTTTGCGTTAGCGACCCTCTCCTTCTGGTTTATTGGCTTCTCATTGATGTTTGGAGTCAATGGGGCTGGTGGCTGGATTGGCTGGGGCAACTTCTTCTTGGGCGGTGCTCCTGAGCTGTATGGGCTCGGCCCCGATGGATTGAATTTGACGAAGGACACTTTCTTCCTGTTCCAGGCTGCTTTCGCCGGTACTGCCGCCACCATTGTTTCGGGGGCTGTAGCTGAGCGTATCCGGTTTGTGGACTTCATTGTTTTTAGTGTCCTACTGACTGCGGTTGCCTACCCTATCACCGGTCACTGGGTATGGGGCGGCGGCTGGTTGGGCGGTGCTGGTCTGGGCTTCCATGATTTTGCCGGTTCCACCGTGGTGCACTCGGTTGGCGGCTGGGCAGCTCTCATGGGGGCCGCCTTCCTGGGCCCTCGCATGGGCAAGTACACCGCTGAAGGCCAGGTCAGCGCTCTGCCGGGTCACAACCTCAGCATTGCTACCCTGGGCTGCTTGATCCTGTGGCTGGGCTGGTTTGGCTTCAACCCTGGCTCTCAGCTCGCGGCTGACTCCGCTGTTCCCTACATAGCGGTTACCACTAACCTGGCGGCGGCGGCCGGTGGTGTAGCGGCTACTGTAGTTTCCTGGGTAATGAGCGGCAAGCCTGACCTATCGATGACCATTAACGGTATTCTGGCTGGGCTGGTGGGTATTACCGCAGGCTGCTACGTAGTTGGCTATGCTGGTGCCTTCTGGATTGGGCTGATTGCGGGCATTATTGTTGTCTTTGCTGTTGGCTTCTTCGACAGCATCAAAATTGATGACCCGGTAGGCGCTATCTCGGTTCACCTGGTTAATGGGATTTGGGGCACGCTGGCCGTTGGGCTGTTTGCCAACCCCAATAACTTCACTCAGGGTGGTGAGGGTATTGCGGGCCTGTTCTACGGCGGCGGTGTAGGTCAACTGGGTCTCCAAATTCTGGGGATTCTAGTAATTGGCTTGTTTACTGTGGTTTTGTCTAGCATCTTCTGGATGATCATTAAATCTACCCTTGGTCTGCGGGTTACCCCAGAGGAAGAGATGAAAGGGCTCGACATTGGCGAACACGGCATGGAAGCCTACAGCGGCTTCTTGAAAGACACCACAGATATGACCGGTGTGTATTAACTGGTTCGCTGGTTATGGCCCAGAGTTAATCCAATAACGTTGACTCAATAACGTTAGCTCAACCACCAGTGGGGGTTAGGTCTAGGGCCTGCCCCCACTTGTTGTAGGGCGGGTCCAGAGCGTAAAAGTTTGGCGAATGGTTACAAAGTGCTAAGGGCAAGACGCGCAACTGGTAGGCTATTGGGGAATAACTGCGGCCAAGGCGGCGATCGCTGTGGGTTTTCTGAGACCGAGTCATCGCTAAGGCGGAGTCGCATTCACGGTTCTCCGGCTTGAATCATGCGCAATTCCACATCGGTGGTGGAAGAATTGCTAACCGCAATTCCCCAGCTTAGACCCCGACTTTACTTCAAGACCTCGCTGACGGCTCTATCCCATGCGATGGAAGACCATATTTTGGCGGGAAATAGGGGCGCTTTGGTAATTGCTAGTTTTCAGCAAGAGCGCTTTTACCTCCAGGAAGCCAACCGCTACCTGCGCATTGCCGGTCTGAGCGATCAACTTTACGTCCTATCCGGCCAGGGCACAAGTTTTACTAGCCACTCCGACAACTATGAAACCATTGCCTTTGCCCCAGAGGATGCTCTGATCCACGAGTGGCATCTGGTGGTGATGGGGGACGACTACCAGGCCTGCTTAATCTGCCGAGAGCGGATCTCCATGGAGGAGATAGACGCTCCATCCCTTGACCAAACGCGGCGGTTTGAGGGCATTTGGACGCAGGATCGCTACGTTAGCCAGCGAGCCGCCGAAATTTTGCTGGATCGCATTGCCCAGTACCGGCCCGATATTGCCGATAAGACGGCGATCGCGAAGCAGCGCTACCTCGATCCCTCGGTGGTGCCCTCCGAACGGTTAGAGGGCAGCGGCGGCCCCGACCCCTTTACCCAGAGGCTGGTCACCTACCTGCAAGCTGGGCAGTATAAGCTGCTGAAAGCCTACAAAGCCATAACAGCCCAGGAACAGCGGGAACGCCTGGTAAACTCAATTACTTCGGTGGTTCGCCAGTCCCTAGAAGCCACCGAAATCTTCGAAAAAGCCGCAACAGAACTGGGGCAGGCTCTAAATGTCTGCCGCTGCCTGATTTATTCCTGTAGCGCCACTGATACCAGCGTTATCATCGAGCACGAACACCTGAAACCCACAGTTGAATCGCTGCTCGGCGAAACTTGGCCCCTGGCCAGCAGCCCGCTTCTAGATTACGTGCAAGACACCCAGGAAATTGTCGCCATTGCCGATACCCAGGATACTCAATCACCCTTTCGTTACGAACTAGATGCCATTCGGCTGCTGATTGAGCGGTGGCGCATTCAGTCCTGGCTGATTGTACCGCTCACCTATCAGGGCGAGTTGGTAGGCATGATTGAACTGCACCACTGCCAACCCCAGCCCTATGAGTGGACCCAAGATGACAAAGCGCTAGTAGACGACATTGCGGCCCATCTCAGTGTCGCCATCATTCAGGCTAAAGCCTATGCCAACTTGCAAAACCTCAACCACCAGCTCGAAGCCCTCGACCGCACCCGCGCCAACCTGATTGCTATCACTGGCCATGAACTCCGCACGCCGCTGTCTACCATTCAGGTTTGCCTGGAAAGCCTGGCCACCGAACCCGATATGCCTGGCGAACTACGCCAGATTATGATCCAATCCGCCCTGGAAGATGCCGAGCGCATGCGGAAGCTGGTGCAGGATTTTCTCACCCTGTCTAAGCTGGAAAGTGGCCGGGTAGAGTGGAACCTGGAGTCACTCTCTATCCAGGAGTGCGTCGATCTGGCGATGAGCAGCATCCGTGCCCGGAGTGAGAGCACGCCTGCACCCACCATTAAAGTCAAAATCCCTAAGCAGGTGCCTCTGGTGCGGGCCGATGGCGAGTGGCTGGTAGAAGTATTGGTCAAACTGCTGGATAACGCCAGCAAGTTCACCCCCGCCGATGGCAAAATCACTGTGCAGGTCACTCGCTCTAGCCCAACCTATCTGCAAGTCACCATTGCCGATAACGGACGCGGCATTGAGCCTAGCCGCCTGAATGCGGTGTTTGATCGGTTCTACCAGGAAGAAGGAGCCCTGCGCCGTACCACGGGCGGCACTGGGCTGGGGCTGGCCATGAGTCGGCAAATTATTGAAGGGCTGGGCGGTACCATCTGGGCTGAATCGGAGGGTAAAAACAAAGGTAGCCAGTTCCACTTCACTGTTCCGATTGCCCAGGGCAAGGCTGATCATCGCCGCAGTAATAACAGCAGCCCTCGCTCCACCGGTATGATCGGTCAGCCAGCCACCGTGCCGGGTAATCCATCAGTGTTGCTGGATGATTAGGGGCAGGAATGGAGCCTTTGGATTTTAGAAGCCGGGTTTTTTTAAGAAACTCGGCTTCTGGCTTATCTGGATTCTGTGCCAAAGCCGCCGCCGCCCGGTGTGGCAATCTGAATTTGATCACCAGGGTTGACGGCTACGGTGGCCTGTCCGGGCAAAGGGGCCATGGTGCCGTTGGCCCGCCACAAGGTGTTTTCGCCCACCAAGCCGGGCTCTCCACCGTTAAGCCCAAAGGGGACCACCTGGCGATGGTTAGAGAGAATGGCCGCCGTCATGGAGACTCGAAATTCCACCGTGCGCACGATGCCGTTGCCGCCACGATACTGCCCAGCTCCACCGCTGCCCTGGCGAATGATGAACTGCCTCAGCAGCACCGGAAAGCGCCATTCCAGCACTTCTGGGTCAGTCAGGCGCGAGTTGGTCATGTGGGTATGAACGGCATCCGTGCCGGGAAAATCTGGCCCGGCTCCAGAGCCACCGCAGATGGTTTCGTAATACTGATAGCGCTCGTTACCAAAGGTGAAGTTGTTCATCGTGCCCTGGGAAGCGGCCATAGCCCCCAGCGCACCGTAGAGAGCATCGGTAATCACCTGGGACGTTTCAACATTGCCCGCCACCACCGCCGCCGGATAGCGAGGGTTCAGCATGGAGCCTGCCGGTAGGATAACGGTCAGCGGCTTCAAACACCCGGCATTGAGGGGAATGTCGTCATTTACCAGGGTTCTAAAGACGTTAGAGCACCGCTGCCTTACACACCGCTGCCGGAGTCAGTTCAAATTGTTAGGCCGTTGGGGAGAGGTGCCTGGTGAA
>JAAUUR010000288.1 GCA_012031045.1 Leptolyngbyaceae cyanobacterium SM2_5_2 | reverse complement strand
TTGACTGCTCAAATCGCCAATGCCAATGCCCGCCCTCTGCTGTCTACCCAGACCGGTTCTAACCAGATTGTCGTGGATATCCGTCCTGACCATCTCATTCCCCTGAATATTCTCTGGGCTCCGGGATTACGCTGGCAGCAGCAGATGGTATCCGTAGCCGGTAAGTCCTTTCCGGTCTACTGGCTGCAAATCAATCCCAGACAGGTTAACCAAACCCTGCGACCGATTTGGGCTGACCCAACTACAGCGGTGGGCACTGCCCCGCTTCAAACCATAGCCCAGCGCTGGCAGGCGGTAGCGGCCATTAATGCGGGTTTTTTTCAACCGCAATAACCAGTTACCCCTGGGCGCCGTTCGTTACAACAGTAACTGGATTTCTGGCCCCATTCTTAGCCGTGGCGTAGTCGGCTGGGATAGCCAGGGCCAGGTACGGATGGATCGGCTTTTCTTAAAGCAAACCCTGACTACGAGCAACGGCCAATCTTTTCCCATTCAAGCGATCAACAGCGGCTATGTGCAGGCGGGTATTGGTCTTTACACTCCGGCCTGGGGAGCTAGCTATCGTCCTATTCTGGCGAACGAAACTATTGTCACTGTGGTTCAAAATCAGGTTGTTAATCAGCAGTTGGCCGCTGGGGAAAACCATCCCCCCATACCGATTCCAGCCAATGGTTACCTGTTGGCCGTTCGCGCTTACACGGCGGCGGCTCAGGCGTTGCCCCCCCGCACTGGCATAACCATTCAATCAGAACTGCAGCCCGCTAGACTGAGCCCGTTCCCCCAAATTGTGGGAGGTGGGCCACTGCTGATTCGGAATCGGGCCATTGTGCTGGATGCTGAGCTAGAACAGTTCAGCCGTGCCTTTGCTACCCAGGCCGCTCCCCGTAGCGCCATTGGGCTGGCTGCCAACGGCGAGTTACTGCTGGTGGCTGTACACCAGAGCCCAGCGGGTACTGGCCCTACCCTGGGCGAATTAGCTCAGATCATGGCTCAACTGGGCAGCACCGATGCCCTCAATTTAGATGGCGGCAGTTCCGCCAGCCTTTACCTAGGGGGCCGACTGCTCAACCGTCATCCCCGTACGGCGGCCAGAGTCAACAACGCCATTGGCGTTTTTCTTCCCTAGGCGATTACCCACCCTGCCTGCCTGGAGTCTGCGGCCACTTAGCTATTAAAACGGGCTTTACCCACGTAAAGACTTCGTGTAATTTAGCCGTTCTGACAAACGGGGCGCTGGCTTACCCAAATCGCCTTGCTAAACTTAGCCTTGTGTCCGCCGTCAAGAATCTGACCTTATACCGTTAACTCCACCGGTTTACTCAGAACTTATCGATTAACCCCACCGTCATTGGCTAAACATTACGGTGACCTCCTCAGCGGAGGCCACACGAGTTCGGTAATTTACCGGAGCTGCCTGCATCTACCGTTGGGAATTCTGGGGCTAGCTGCCCCCTGTGTGCCAAAGGGATATCCAGAACTGCTTTCAATATTGAATTTTAGGAGGACGTGTCATTATGCCTAAGCTAGAAGAATCCATCCAGTCTGCTGCTCTGACCCTGACCAACGGTAACGGCAAGGAAATTGCTGAAACCGGTCTGCGGCCCTGGGGTTCTTACACCGTACTCGAAGAAGGCCGAGGCTATAAAATCAAGCGTATCGAAGTTAAGCCTGGCCATCGCCTTAGCTTGCAGATGCACCATCACCGCAGCGAGCACTGGATTGTAGTATCGGGTACAGCCAAGGTGACCTGCGCTGAAAATGAAATTCTGCTGACCACCAATCAGTCCACCTACGTGCCCCCGTGCACCCGCCACCGACTTGAGAATGTAGGCGTTATTCCTCTAATTTTGATTGAAGTGCAAAACGGTGAATACCTGGGTGAAGACGACATCGTGCGCTTCCAGGATGACTATGCCCGGGTCAGCGCTGCTGAATAGGTAACTCAGCCAGAGCGCTGCTTGGGTACCCGTTGGCAGGCTAGCTAGCCCAGTTTTGCTAGAGCCCTTCTGGCCTCGGTATGCCATCGTTGTCACCCTCTTCCAAAGGCCGTGCCTCTTTAGTATTCAGGGGGCATGGCCTTTGGTGCTGGTAAACCCCTGGCTGAGGCCCAGCCCCGGCGGCAAAGGTAAGCCCCAGCCGTGGTACCCTGGCGTTGATCCACCCTTGATGGTACGAACACGGCCATGATTAACCTTCGACCGGCTGCGGTTCAAGAGCTCAAGCGTTTGTTGCGGGCACAGCCGGGCCAGCCTCCTCAGGTGCGTCTGCATCTCCAGCTCGGCGGGTGTTTAGAGTGGACGTATCAACTCCGCTCAGCGGATGTTGCCCTGGAGTCAGAGGTGATGGTGGACTGTGGGGATCTAGGGGTTCTGGTGGCCAATCCGCTGTTGCCCTATCTCCAGGGGCTTACCATTGATTTCTCTGAGGATTTGATGGGGGGCGGCTTTCGCTTCGTTAACCCCCAGGCCGCCCAAACCTGTGGCTGCGGCAACTCGTTTTCTCTAACGGCAGGCCATTTATCCGGCGACTGCCAAACCCCGGCGGCTGATCCGCCCAGGGCAGCCATTGGCTAACAGAGCCGCAGAAAGATTTGGGCTAACGGGCACATCTTAATTTGACGAAAGTGTTTTCTGAGTGCTAGAATCGGCACTTGTGAAAAGTTTGGAAGCATTTAATCATTCATAGCCCTAGAGTCATCAATCTATTATGCCCACGATTCAGCAACTCATCCGGACTGAGCGTCAGAAAACCGAGAAAAAGACTAAGTCTCCGGCCCTAAAGAGCTGTCCTCAACGCCGCGGGGTATGTACTCGTGTGTACACGACTACCCCTAAGAAGCCCAACTCGGCGCTGCGCAAGGTGGCCCGTGTTCGTTTGACCTCTGGCTTTGAGGTGACGGCCTACATTCCTGGCATTGGGCATAACTTGCAGGAACACTCCGTTGTAATGATTCGGGGCGGACGGGTTAAAGATTTACCGGGGGTACGGTATCACATTATCCGCGGCACGCTAGACACGGCTGGGGTTAAGGATCGTCGCCAAGGACGCTCTAAATACGGCGCTAAACGACCTAAGGGATAACAGGTTCCTGAATCGTGCGGTTTTCTTTGCATCAAAATTTTGCAGTCTTTGGAAGTCTAAATTAGTCATGTCCCGTCGTACTACTATTCAAAAGCGTCCTGTTCCCGCCGATCCGGTTTATAACAGTCGCTTGATTACTATGATGAGTCGCCGTTTGATGACCAGCGGCAAGCGCTCTTTGGCTGATCGCATCGTTTACGACTCCTTTGCCCTTATCAAGGAGCGTAGTGGACAGGATCCGCTTGAGGTGTTTGAACGAGCCGTCCGCAACACGACCCCGCTGGTTGAAGTCAAAGCCCGTCGGGTGGGTGGTGCAACTTATCAGGTGCCCATGGAAGTTCGGTCTGAGCGCGGTGTGGCTCTGGCGCTTCGCTGGCTGACTCAGTTTTCTCGTCAGCGCCCTGGCAAATCGATGGCCATTAGGTTATCTAATGAACTCATGGATGCTGCCAATGAAACGGGTGGTGCGGTACGTAAACGCGAGGAAACTCACCGGATGGCTGAGGCTAACAAAGCCTTTGCTCACTACCGTTACTAAGCCATGACGCTAGCGTTGGCAGGTTGCTTTTTAGCCGTCTAAAATTTATCTACTCCGATTAGACTGTTGACTAGAAGCAAAGGGCTAGCATTGACCAGCCTCAAGGCAATCAGGAGGTAGCTGTGGCACGAACCACTCCCCTAGAGCGAGTTAGGAATATCGGGATTGCCGCCCACATTGATGCGGGCAAAACTACTACCACAGAGCGCATCCTCTACTATTCGGGGATCGTTCACAAGATTGGTGAGGTACATGAGGGTACTGCCGTTACCGACTGGATGGAGCAGGAGCGGGAACGGGGGATCACGATTACGGCGGCGGCCATCAGTACTAGCTGGCGTGACCACCAAATCAACATTATTGACACTCCTGGTCACGTAGACTTCACCATCGAGGTAGAACGCTCCATGCGCGTTCTCGATGGGGTGATAGCGGTATTTTGCTCCGTTGGTGGGGTGCAGCCCCAGTCTGAGACGGTTTGGCGGCAGGCTAACCGTTACCATGTGCCGCGCATTGCATTTGTCAACAAGATGGATCGCACCGGGGCTAACTTTTTTAAGGTCTATCAGCAGCTTCGCGATCGCCTCAGGGCCAACGCGGTGGTCATTCAGGTGCCGATTGGAGCGGAGAGTGATTTCCGTGGCGTTGTTGACCTGGTCGCCATGCGGGCTCGCATCTACCACGATGATCTGGGCGAAAATATCGAAGATATAGACATCCCGGAAGATATGTCGGACATCGCCGAAGACTATCGCACCAGGCTGGTGGAGCGATCGCAGAAACCGATGATGCTCTGATGGAGAAATACCTGGAGGGGCAGGAGCTCACCAACTCAGAGATTGTTTCGGCGCTGAGGCAGGGCACCATTAGTGGCAATTTGGTGCCGGTGCTCTGTGGTTCAGCGTTTAAGAACCGAGGCATTCAACTGCTGCTGGACGCTGTGGTTGACTATTTGCCCGCTCCCATTGATGTACCGGCCATTCAGGGGATATTGCCGAATGGGGCAACGGCTGAACGGACCGCTGACGACGGGGTTCCTCTGGCAGCTCTGGCCTTTAAGATCATGGCTGATCCCTACGGGCGTTTGACCTTTGTGCGGGTCTATTCTGGTGTGCTTAAAAAGGGTAGCTATATCTACAACGCCACTAAGGATAAAAAAGAGCGTATTTCTCGGTTAATCGTGCTCAAGGCGGATGATCGCATTGAAGTAGATGAACTGCGGGCCGGTGATCTTGGCGCAGCCATTGGCCTCAAGGATACCTTCACCGGCGATACGATCTGTGATCCCGATCATCCCGTTGTGCTGGAGTCGCTGTTTGTGCCGGAGCCGGTTATTTCTGTAGCGGTTGAGCCCAAGACCAAGCAGGACATGGATAAGTTGGCCAAGGCTCTACAATCCCTTTCGGAGGAAGATCCCACCTTCCGGGTCAGCACTGATCCGGAGACCAACCAGACCGTTATTGCCGGGATGGGAGAACTTCACTTAGATATTCTGGTTGACCGCATGTTGCGAGAATTCAAGGTAGAAGCTAACATTGGTGCTCCCCAGGTTGCCTATCGAGAAACGATTCGCAAATTCACCAAGGCTGAGGGCAAGTTTATCCGCCAGAGCGGTGGCAAAGGGCAATATGGCCATGTGGTGGTTGAGGTAGAACCTGCCGAAGCCGGCAGCGGATTTGAATTTGTGTCTAAAATTGTAGGAGGGATTATTCCGAAGGAATACGTTCCTCCTGCAGAACAGGGCATGAAAGAAGCCTGCGAATCTGGTATCCTAGCTGGGTATCCCGTGATTGATTTGAAGGTTACACTAACCGACGGCTCTTACCACGAGGTGGATTCATCGGAAATGGCCTTCAAAATTGCAGGATCGATGGCGATGAAAGAAGCCGTCTTGAAGGCATCTCCTGTCCTTCTTGAGCCCGTGATGAAGGTCGAGGTTGAAGTTCCGGAAGACTTTCTGGGTGATGTCATGGGAGATTTAAACTCCCGACGTGGTCAGATCGAAGGCATGGGTTCGGAGGCTGGCGTTGCAAAGGTTACAGCCGATGTACCTCTAGCTGAGATGTTTGGTTATGCCACCGACATCCGCTCAAAAACGCAGGGTCGGGGCATTTTTTCGATGGAATTTAGCCATTACGGCGAGGTTCCTCGAAATGTGGCTGAGGCCATTATCTCTAAAAACAGTGGGAACGCTTAGAAAAGGAAAGGACACGTAACGTAAATGGCACGCGAAAAGTTTGAACGAACTAAACCACACGTCAACATCGGCACCATTGGTCACGTTGACCATGGCAAAACGACCCTAACGGCGGCCATCACCATGACGCTGGCAGCGTCTGGCTCGGCTAAGGCTCGTAAGTATGACGAGATCGACGCCGCTCCCGAAGAAAAGGCTCGTGGAATTACCATCAACACCGCCCACGTGGAGTATGAGACTGAAACTCGTCACTACGCCCACGTAGACTGCCCAGGTCACGCTGACTACGTGAAGAACATGATTACCGGGGCGGCCCAGATGGATGGTGCCATTCTGGTCTGCTCTGCGGCTGATGGCCCCATGCCTCAGACCCGCGAACACATCCTGCTAGCTAAGCAGGTTGGCGTACCCAGTATCGTTGTGTTCCTGAATAAGCAAGATCAGGTAGATGACGAAGAGCTGCTAGAGCTGGTTGAACTGGAAGTCCGCGAACTACTCAGCTCCTACGACTTCCCCGGTGATGATATTCCCATTACCTCTGGGTCTGCTCTGATGGCAGTCGAAGCGTTGACGGCTAATCCCAAAATTCAGCGCGGCGACGATGAGTGGGTAGACAAGATTCTGGCGCTGATGGATAGCGTTGATGATTATATCCCTACCCCCGAACGGGAAGTCGATAGACCCTTCTTGATGGCCGTGGAAGATGTGTTTTCCATCACCGGTCGTGGTACGGTGGCTACCGGGCGGATTGAGCGCGGTAAGGTCAAGGTGGGTGAAACGGTTGAGCTGGTGGGGATTAGAGACACCCGTAGCCTAACCGTTACCGGAGTAGAGATGTTCCAGAAGACCCTGGATGAGGGTATGGCCGGAGATAACGTCGGTCTACTGTTGCGCGGTATTCAGAAAGAAGAGATTGAGCGTGGCATGGTGCTGGCAAAACCCGGTAGCATTACCCCTCACACCGAGTTCGAGTCTGAGGTGTACATCCTCAAGAAGGAAGAGGGTGGTCGTCACACGCCGTTCTTTGGCCGGCTATAAGCCCCAGTTCTACGTGCGGACTACCGATGT
>JAAUUR010000287.1 GCA_012031045.1 Leptolyngbyaceae cyanobacterium SM2_5_2 | reverse complement strand
CCACCACGGCATCTAGCACCAGTTGCACGCCCTTGTTCTTAAAGGAAGAGCCGCAATAGGTGGGGAAGAAGGCCAGCTCACGGGTGCCCTTACGGATGCAGGACTTGATCTCGTCGATGGTGAGTTCTTCGCCTTCCAGATATTTTTCGAGGATTTCTTCGTCTTGTTCCACGGCCAGTTCAATCATAGCCTCGCGGTACTTTTCTACCTCGTTGGCCATGTCCTCTGGCACATCCTTGATTTCGTACTTTTCAGGGTCGCCAGAATCATCCCAAATCCAGGCTTTGCGGGTGAGCAAATCCACCACACCCACGAAGTCGTTTTCAGTACCAATGGGTAGCACCATCACCAGGGGCTTGGCAGCCAGCACAGATTCCACCTGCTTCACCACACGGTAGAAGTCGGCCCCGATGCGGTCGAGCTTGTTGACGTAGATAATCCGCGCCACCTTGGAGTCGTTAGCGTAGCGCCAGTTGGTTTCAGACTGGGGTTCTACCCCACCGGAGCCACAGAACACCCCAATGCCGCCATCCAGCACCTTGAGGGAGCGATACACCTCGATGGTGAAGTCAACGTGGCCAGGCGTGTCAATGATGTTGAACTGGTGTTCTTCCAGAAGCAGGAGGTAGCCGCCGACTGATGGTAATCCCCCGTTCTTGCTCCTGCTCCATGAAATCAGTGGTAGCGGCCCCTTCGTGTACTTCACCGATTTTGTGAATCTTACCAGTGAGCTTAAGGATCCGCTCGGTGGTCGTGGTTTTGCCCGCGTCTACGTGGGCGAAGATACCAATATTGCGATAACGGGTGATGTCTTTTGTTGGCATAACTGCTTCTCCGGGTTCTGTGAGACTAGCCGCTGGCGACCACCTGATAAGGGTGACTCAGACGGGGTTCTGGGTTGACCTGGTAGCCATTCCAGCAGGGAACTCTGCCATGCAAGCATGAGGGCGAGTCTTGACGGAGGCTGGGGGTAACAACACCAAATATGAACTATTGTAAAACCCCCAGACACTTCTATGAAAGAGGGAGGGTAGGGTGAAATTTTACGGTACCTGCGATTCCAGCATAGCGGTCATTGAGGTGTCATGGTGCCCTTTACATAGCGATTTGAAGCGATTGACCCGGCAACATTAGCAAAAAAACTCAGCGTAGGTAGGCAAGCGGCCCGTAGCTGGCAGACTCTGACCGTAGGCCCGCTGGATATTGGCAAAGGTCATCACCGCCTGGGGCACATCGTTGGCCAGCAGGGTGCGATTGAGCAACAGCAGTCGGTCATAGCGGTTAAGGGTTTCGCCCCATTCGTGGCTACAGACGATAAGAGTCTTGCCCTTGGCTTTGAGTTCCTCAAAAATGCCCAGCATCAGGGCTTCGGTCTTTTTGTCGATGCCGTTAAAGGGTTCGTCTAGCAGCAAAAGGTCGGCGTCTTGGGCTAGGGCGCGGGCCAGGAAGACCCGCTGCTGCTGCCCGCCAGACAGGTCACTGATGGGGCGATCGGCCAGGTGCAACATATCCACCCACTCCAGGGCCACGATAACGCGCTGCTTGGCCTGGGCACTAGGGGAACGAAACCACCCGGCCAGGGCAGCTTGGGTCATCAGGGCCACGTTCCAGGCGGTGATGGGGTAGTCCCAGTCGATGTGCGATCGCTGGGGCACGTAGGCGGCGGCCTGGCGACGACGGCGCAAGGGCACCCCCTGAAATAAAACTTTGCCCCGACTGGGAACCAGCCCCAGTATGGCTTTAAGCAGCGTACTCTTACCTGCGCCGTTGGGCCAATTAGCCCGACCACCTCGCCAGCTCCAAAGGTGATGGAAATGTCCTGTAACGCTGACACACCCCGATAGTTGACAGACAGGTTTTGAACCTCTAGCATTGGCCCGTAAAATGAGAACCGTTATCGCTATCATACTAACTACTGGCCATGCAAGCGCGGAGAGATGGCAATGTTTCAATACAAGCTGTGGCAACATCCATTGAAGCCGGTGAGGTACTTGGGTTTAGCCGGCGGTCTAATTTTGGGATTTGGGCTGGCCAGCTGTAGTGAGCGTGGGACAGGCGCGGCCACCCCAGAGCCTGCCGCACCCAGTGCTGATGCACCCTTGGTGGTGGCTACCACCGGCGTGCTGTGTGACCTAACTCAGCAAATTGCTGAATCGACCGTCAACCTGTCCTGTCTAATGGAGCCAGGGCAAGACCCCCATACCTACCAGGTCACACCTTCCGATCGGCAGGCGATGGAACAGGCGGCGCTAATTCTCTACGACGGGTTCGATACGGCTCCCAGCATTACCGATATGGTGGAAAGCACCAATACAGATGCGCCTCGGGTTGCGGTTTACCAGGCCGCTGTGCCTAACCCCTTGATGGGACGTGCCCATGATCATGACCACGATCATGGGCACGATCACGGCGCCGAAGCGAAGGCCGCCCACGATCATGACCACGATCACGGCGCCGAGACGAAGGCCGACGATGATCATGACCACGATCATGGAGCCGAGGCGGAGGCCGCCCATGATCACGATTATGGTGGTACGGCGACTAAAGCTCAAGAAGAAAGAGCTGAGCTAGTGCCAGACCCTCACATTTGGCATAATGCGGCGAATAACGGTGCTATCGCTACCGTCATTGCCGATAGCCTGGCTGATATTAACCCCGACCAAGCTGAGCTATATCGGCAAAACGCGGCCCGTTTGAATGAGCAATTTATCCAGCTAGATGAGTGGATTGCGGTTCAGGTCGATACCATTCCGGCTAATCAGCGCAAGCTGGTTACAACCCACGACTCCTTCCGGTATTTTGCCGATGCCTACGGGCTAGAAGTAGCCGGTGCCCTGGGAGGGCTCAGCACCGATGAAAAGCCCACCCCCAGCGCCCTAACGGCCTTAGTGGATCAGGTCAAAGCTGCCGAGGTACCAGCCATTTTTGCGGAAACAACGACCAACCCCCAGTTGATTGAAACGGTGGCCAAGGATGCTGGCGTAGCCGTTGCCCCCCAGTCCCTCTTTGTGGAAGGCCCCGGCGGCCCTGGCAGCGCCGCTGAAACTACCCAAGCGATGCTGGTTGTCAATACCTGCACGGTGGTAGAAGCCCTGGGCGGCACCTGCAACCAGGCCGAGGCACCCCTCTAGCCCGGTGTTGGGGTTTGGTCGGTTGTTCCTGGCCCTAGTTAAGTCCTTGACTGGTGGCTCTGGCGTTTACACTATGGCTGTAGCCGCTGGCGCATAGCGAAACCCAGCTTGGCGGATGCGGGTCATGGCTTCGCCCAGGCGATCGCAATCGGCAATTAAGCTCACCCGAATGTAACCCTCACCGCCGGGGCCAAAGGCATTACCCGGCGTAACAACTACCCCAGTTTCTTGAAGCACCGAGAGGGCAAAGTCTGTGGAGGTGGTATCTGGCGGGCAGGGTACCCAAAGATACATCGTGGCCTGGGGTTTCGTAACTGACCAGCCCAGAGCCGCAAACTCACGGATTAAAAAGTCCCGCCGGGTAGAGTAGCGTTGCTGTACTTCTTCCAGATAATGGTCAGGTAACGAGAGAGCGGTTTCAGCGGCACGCTGGAGGGCGGCAAAAATGCCGTAGTCCAGGTTGGTCTTCAGGGTGCGGAGCCCCTGAATCACCTGGGAGTTGCCGACTACAAAGCCAACCCGCCAGCCCGCCATGTTATAAGTCTTAGAGAGGGTGTGGAACTCAACGCCCACCTCCTTGCCGCCGGGAATTTCTAGCAGGCTGGTGGGCTGGTAGCCATCAAAGGCCAGCTCAGCGTAGCAGAGGTCATGCACCAGGAGAATTTGGTGGCGGTGGGCAAACTCCACCGCCGCCTCAAAGAATTCTCGCGGGGCCGTAGCCGCCGTGGGGTTGTTGGGATAGTTGAAAACAGGGCCTTGGCCCGCTGCGCCACCTCTGGGGGGATGGCTTCAAAGTCAATCAGCCAGTGGTTAGCTGCATTGAGGTGGAGATGGTAGATTTGCCCACCCGCGATCGCCGGGCCGCGAAAGTGAGCCGGATAGGCGGGTGTTGGTACCAGCACCCAATCCCCAGGATTGATAAAGGCCATCGCCAGATGGGTGATACCTTCCTTCGAGCCTAGCAGCGGTAGGGCTTCGGTGCTGGGATCAAGCTGGACGCCATAGCGTCGGGCGTACCAATCGGTAATGGCGGTTCGAAAGCTGGCCGTGCCCTCAAAGGGAGGATAGCCGTGGGTGGCCGAATCGCAAATGGCGCGCTGGGCGGCCTCAACCACCGGCTCTGGAGTAGGGCCGTCGGGGTTGCCCATACCCAGATCAATCAAATCCAACCCTTGCTCACGGGCCCGGGCCTTCAACTCGTCTAAACGGGCAAACACGTAGGGGGGCAGGGCACTAACTCGCTGGGCGGGCTGAAGCCAACTAAGGGTCATGGTTGCATCTCCGACATAGCCATGGAAGAAGACTCCGGCCGGGGGCGTTCCCGAAACTCCGGACTGAGGGGTGATACCATTGCGGCCATCAGCGCATCGGGGCTAACGGTGAAGGGCAGGTGGTGAATGTCCGACCCCTCGCGGCAGGCAAACTCGGCGGCCCGCTGGAGGTCGGCCAGGGTAGCGTTGGCCAGGCCCAAATCAGCCAGCGACTTGGGTAGCCCCGTAGCCCGGTAGAACTGAATCAGCTGCTGCCGGGCTGTGGTGGCCAGGGTAGCCTTGCCACCCATTTCCTCTAGCCGCAGTTGCACCAAAATGCCATAGGCTACCTTTTCGCCGTGCAGGGTGCCGTGGCAAGCCGTGAGTTGAGTGAGGCCATTGTGAACAGCATGGGCCGCCACCGTGCGACACTGGGCGCCACCAAGGCCGCCCACGACTCCCGCCAGCAGTACAGTGGCGTCTACCACCTCGCGCCAGTCTGGCCCGCCCCAGTGGCGCAGGGCGGCTGGGGTTTTTTGAAAGAGAATATCTCGCAGTACCCTGGCTTGCTGCACGGCGGCGATGATCAACGTTTGCTCTGAGGCACCACTGCTGACCGAAGCCTCGTACCACTTAGCCAGGCCATCGCCAATGCCAGCCACCAGGGTGCGGCGGGGAGCTATGCGCACCAGGGCATAGTCGAGAATCAGCAAATCAGGGCAGCGGGGCAGGGCCACATCGTAGCGAAAGGCACCCTGATCAGAGTAGACGTTTGACAGCGCCGTCCAGGCCGCGCAGGTAGCCCCAGAGGTTGGGATTGTAACCACAGGACAGCCCAGCTGGAAGGCCAGCAGCTTAGCCGTATCGAGGGCTTTACCGCCGCCCACACCAATTACACAGTCGGCCTGGTGGGCGATTGCCGCCGATTGCAAATGCGCTAAGGCCGCCTCGCTGCAATCGGTTCCGTAGGGAACCGCCTGGGCTGTTAGACCAGCCGTACCCAGGCCATCTATCCAGGGCTTTACCAACTCCAGGCTGTGGGTACTGCCCACAACCAAGGGACGTTGCCCCAACGCCGCGATAGCTGCGGTCTGGGTAGCTAAAATGCCTTCTCCACGAACGACCTGGGCCGGGGCAATGGCAAGGGTGGGCAAGGGCTGAGCAGTCATAGGCATCGATTCGAGTTAACCCGGTAAAGCGGTGGAGTAAGAAATTCAGCGTAGGGCATAAACCCTACTGTTGAGGTTGGGCGTTTTTATGGGCAATAGTGGAGTTTAGTTAGGATAGGGCATCCAGCGCGAGTTGAATGATGTAGTCTTGATCGGAGCCATCTGGGGCAGGCTGAATTTGCCCTAGGTAGAGCAGTTTAGACACACCGCCCGGCCCATGGACAGTAGCACGAGCCCGCAGGGTGGGCGTTTGGCCCGGCACCCCCAAACGGTAGGGCTTGAAGAGATCGCTGGCGGCCTGTTTCAAGGTTGCTTCTAGGGCTGCTGGTGTGACCGTAGAGGGTACGGCAATAACAATCTGGCTAGCGCCGGAGTCGTACACCGTGGCGTAGCGTACTGCACCAGGTACAACGGTGCGAGTGAAGGGCTCAAAACTCAGGCCAAATAACCCTACCGTTAACACCGCCGCAAACCCTGCCGCCCCTACCAGCCTAAATCGCAGACCCCACTTGAAGACAAACCCAAGGGCGGCTAGGGTGGCTAAGAGCAAGGTACCGATACCGGCCCACTGGGTGACAACAAGAAACTCCGCTGGTGTTGGCATAGATCTATAAGACTAATAGACTAATCACGATATCGCAGATATAGCTCCTTACACCAGTCCTGCCAGTAACCTCGGCCCCTGGATTAGCGGGCCTTGGCCACACACCGTGTAAAGTAGCGACACTGGTTAACTGATCCTATCAGCAGTGTTTGCCCGTCGCCCAGCTAGGGGCTGAATCACCAGGAAAATCTCAGCCTTTTTACACTGGTTGTAAAGCCGCTCAAGACAAGGTAAAACTTGAAGCCGTACTCCTAAATAAATTGGCAGCAGCTATGGCGACAGCAGCAATGCGCAAGACAACGGTGCCCAGGGCTCATCCTCGTTATTGGCGAGGGGTATTGGGGGCACTGGCAATGCTACTTCTGACCGGGTGTGGTTCCTCCAAAGTGTCTCAGTGCAATGAACTGGCTGAGGTCGTGAATCAAACTCAGAGCTTTATGCAGGCCTTTGAAACGGAATTCAAGCCTTTAGTGAGAATGCCGCCCAGGTTAAAAATCTAGAAGACATTAAAGCAGCGGCTAGTCAGTACACCTCGGCGGTGGACAAGGTGGTCACCAATCTAGATGGCCTGGTGGCCGATTTAGAAGCAACCTCCCTGGAAGACGAAACGCTGAGTCAGTTTCGGACCAGTTACGTAGAAGTGGTTAGGGGGTTTAGCGCGGCTCTTCAGGAAGCCAGTCAGGCGATGGATTTAGTGGTCACTGTGCAGTCTGAAGCCGATTTGCCCGCCAAAATTGA
>JAAUUR010000286.1 GCA_012031045.1 Leptolyngbyaceae cyanobacterium SM2_5_2 | reverse complement strand
TCGATGCCCTGGTGTACCAGTTCCAACTGCTCAAAGGCAATGGCGTCTTGGTCGGCTTTGAGGCTGGGGCCAGACCACTTGACCGGATAGGCCTGTTTGACCGTCCACCACAGCGTGGGCAAGCGCTGGGCGTTGAGCATCATTACGGTACAGTTGCGGTGTTTGATCTTGCCCTGGGTGACATCGCGATACCAGATCCAGAGAAAATCTGAGGCGGTAAGCCCGTGGGTTAGCACCAGGTTTGAGTAACCCGTGCCCTTGGGGAACTGGTGGACGTAGCTGTTCATGCCGCCTTCGCGATAGCTCTCCAGTTCCACTTGGCTGTCGAGCCCGGAGACGCTGGTGAAGCCACCGGTCAGTAATCCGTCGATTTCGACCACAAAGTTGTAGGCCAGCAGCGGGTCTAGCCGCAGCCCCAGGGCACCGGCACCAACGGCCATTGCGGAATTAATCGGTAACTGTCTCACAATTCGTTCCTCTGTTGGTTAAGGCGGACAATTTCGGCTACCCACTGCTGGCGCTCTTGGTGTTCCATCCCCATGATTTGGTCGTGGGGCCAGTGGAAGTGATAGGCAATGTAGGCCAACTCTTCACGCAGGCGCTCGGCGGGGTAGCCCACTACTCCCCCATGGCGATGGGCTCCACCTCAAACTCGCCCTGGCAGTGGGGGCAGGCCACCCGCAAACGGCTATGGCCCTGTTGGTTAATGCGCTGGTAGAGATCCTGTAAGTACACCAGGTCGGCGGAAAATAGCCCCTCAACCACCTTTGGGTTCAGGTTTTCCAGCGTCCCCAGGCGGGTAATGACTCGCGCCAACAAAATAATCACCAGATACCCCGGATTTGCCTGCACCCTTGGGTCGCGCAAGGGCATGATTTCGTCGTAGGCGGTGGATAGCCGCATGGTGCCTTCCCGGTGGAGATTGCCCTCAGCATCCACCAACCCCTGGGGCAGCACAAAGGGAAACTCAGTCTGCAACGTCATCCTTAGCTCTCCTCATGAATCAGACCGTTGAAAGTCCAGAGTTTTACCTCAAACCTTAAAATTCAAAATTCAAAACTCAAAATCTACCCACCCCTGCCCCTCCCAGGAGGGGAAATTCAAAACTCAAACCTCCCTATTTCCAGGCATCGACAATAATGCCCTCGTGCACCAGCTCCACCGATTCAACGGCCATGTCGTCGGAGGTGGCGTTGAAGTCGGGGGCCGTCCAACTGGTAGGCCAGCAGTGCACCAGGTTCCAGCGAATTTTTTCCTGGCCGACCGAATCCAGTAGCACGATGGAAATGTCGCGACGTTCCATGTTGCCTTCCATGATGGACTTACGCCATTGCCAGAGCTCATCGTTATTGGTGGTGCCGCGCTTGAGGGTGATGTTGCCGTAGCTCACCAGGCCGGGAATTTTCCTCATAGTGGGGGGATCGGTGCCCTCCCGGTACTCCTGGGCGTTTTGGCTAGAGGCAAGGCCGGTACATTCTCGAAAACCGGCGTGGATAATGCCTTTCCATTCCACAAAAAAAGCGGTAGCTGGAGTAGGGATCGGGATTGTGGGGGGCTTTGACATCGGGCATAGGGGTACCTTGGGAAGAGGGAAGAACGAAGAGGGAAGAACGAAAAAAGAAAAGGGAAGAGCGAAAAACGAAGAGGGGAGAGCGACTATTTTTTGTTCTTCTTTTTTTGAAAACTGGTATTAGCTGGTGGTGGTCAGGGTTACTCCGGCGGCTCCATGTACGATGCGAAGTACTACGACTTCGCTGGGGAGCATTGGGGTGATGCCGATTTCTGTGACTACAGTGCCGGTTTCACGGCTTTCTGGCGGGTTGGTGTCGCCATCGCACTTGACGTAAAAGGCGTCCTGGGGGGTACTGCCCCGGAAGGCTCCCTGGTTGAACAGCCCCTCCAGGTAGGCGGAAATTTCACGCTCTAGCCGCACCCAGAGGCGAAAATCGTTAGGTTCAAAGGCGGCATCGGCCAGGTTGCGCTCTAGCCAGCGGCCAATGGTAATGACCAAGCGCCGCACGTTAATGTAGCGCCAGGCGGAATCATCGCTGAGGGTGTGGGCTCCCCAAACCCGGATGCCCCGTCCTGGCAGTGCCTGTAAACAATTGATGGCGGCTAACTCCGGATCGGCATTCAGCGTCCTTTGGGCCGGGGGCGACAGGTCAACGGCCACATCCAGCAGCCCCTCCACCGGCTGGTTGGCGGGGGCGTGGTGCACTCCCACTGCTCGATCTCCCTGGGCGTAGAGTCCGGCGATGTGGCCGCAGGGGGGGATGGCAATCGCCGCAGCGGTGGGCATGGGCTGCGCCGAGATGGGCTGGGTTAGACCCACAGGGGTCTTTTCCACCTCCAGCCAGGGGGTGTACAGCGCGCCATTAGGGCTATGGGCACTCTGGCGTTGCAGGGTTTGGCACTGGTGGGCTACGGCAGCTAGGGCCGGGGCACTAGTGGCCCTGGTCAGGGGCAGACTATCGAGGATGGCGAAGCGATCGCCCAGGCGATCGCAGTGCTCCAGCAGAGCCAGTTGCATTTGAAGAATCAACTCTGGCGCAGACAACCGCATAATGTCTGGCGCACAGATTAAGTCCAGGGTGTTCAGGCTTTCCAGGGCGGCTAACCCGGCTTGCAGCGCCTCCAGGGTCAGGGCTGGCAGAAAAAGGACGTAGCAGGTGCGTCCACCATTTTCAAAGAAGCCCGCACGGCATAGGGCAGGTAGCTGGTGGTCGTCTCGGTGGGTAATGGCGCAGGGGGCATAACTGGATTTGCTGAGGGGGGAGCCACCAGAAACGCCGCCGTCAACAACTGCTGCAACTGGCGAAGTCTGGGTCAGCAACAGGGGGGTATTAGGAGCCAAATTGGCAGGCAAGGTCGGCAGGTGGCCGATGAAAACCGGCACTCCTGTCACTAGGGCAGGCGTTGGCAGTAGATAGAGGTCTTCCCGGTAGAGGCCGGGCTGGGGGTAGGGCGATCGCATCAGCATAGCTCCTCAACAACCCAACTAATTCCCGGCACCAGCCCACTGGCTGATGCTGAACACCACAAACTCGGCGGGTTTGACTATGGCCACGCCAATTTCGGCCCTCACCACACCGTTGTCTCGGTCGGCCTTGGTATTTACCTCGGCATCGCACTTAACGTAAAATGCCTGGTCTGGCGTATCGCCAAACAGCGCCCCGCTGCGCCATACGGTGGTCAAGAAAGCCGAAATTTCGCGGCGAATGCGCGCCCACAGTTCCGGCGAGTTGGGCTCAAACACTACCCACTGGGTGCCCTCGTCGATGGACTCGCGCAGGTAGTTCATCAGCCGCCGCACGTTGATGTACTTAAACTCACCGTTGGCGTTGCCGCCCCAAGTGCGCGCCCCCCACACCAGCAGGCTGCCATTCAGGTTGCGAATGCAGTTGATGCCGTCATTATTGAGGAATACCTGCATGGCTTTGCTAATGCTATAGGTCACATCTATGGCGCCGAGGATGGGCTCGTTAGCCGGAGCTTTGTGCACCCCCCGTTGACTGTCAACCCGGGCATAAATTCCTGCCATGTGGCCACTGGGTGGCACCGCTTTAAGCCCATCCCCATCGGGATTTTTCAGCTTTTCCACCGGGTCAAACACCTTAATCCAGGGAAAGTAGTAAGCCGCATAGTCAGACTTACTGGGCATCTCCCCTTTACCAGGGCTAAGCTGAGTAATATCTAGCCGCTTTTGAGCATTTTCAACGGTTTCTGGGCTGTCAAAAATAGCCACCCGATCCAGGGTTGTCTTTTGCTTGCAGTGACCATTAAGGGCCGTAAGTGCGGCCTTAGCCGTAATACCGGGAGCCGCCACAATGGCAATGTCGTCGATGGCTTCAAAGGCTGCTAAGGCATCATCAAGCTTATCTTTGTTGGCAACTCGCACCACGTAGCAGCGGGTGCCGCCATTGCGGAAAAAGCCATAGACGGCGTGGGCCAAAATGTTCTGGCCAGGGTCTAAAGAAAAGTCGCCAAAGTAAGCCTTAAAGTCCCCAAAGTTAGTGCAAAGTTTGGGTTCATTAACGGGGGCCAACTTAAGATCTTTAATCTCTTCTTCCTGGTAAGGCAGATTAGTCGGCTCAATTTTGATCGTAGCCCCTGGATAACGTTTGACAATTTCACTGGCTATGGCATCGGTAATGGGCGTACCAATGGGGTACTCCACCGCTCGACTAGCGCCGGGAATGGTAACTGGATTAATCAGCGGCTTGCCAACTAAATCCGCTTCTGCCGTACTCGCTAGGGGTTTTGTGACTTGAACCTTGAGTTTACGGCCAGCTAAAGCGGCTGCCACTCTATCTCTATCGGCTGAATTTTTGATTGCAGAAAGAACCTCTCCAGGATTAAAAGTGGTTGTGGTTGTCCCATCTGTAATCTCTAACTGCTCGTTAATCTTTTGACTGCCTAGAATTGCTAAAGTAGGACTACTTGTGCTAACCTCTAGCTCCTCTTCCACTAAGATCTCAGGCAGGCTAGACGACTTAATTAGCTTTGCCTGGTCTGCACTGAGCGGAGCGTCTGCCGGAATCACCGTTTCAGCGGCACTCAGGGTAATTTTTTCGGCCAGAACTTTCTGGGTCAGCGCCGTAATGGTTTTGTCAGCCTGGGTTAAGGCAATCGGCTGACTGGGGTCAAACTCTGGGTTTCGTACCGCCACCTTAAAGCTATTGGGCACGACCCCAATAAACCCTGCCGTACTGGTGCCCACCCCGGCAATAGGAGCCGATGTTGACTGCTCAAATACATAAACACCGGGGGCATAATCGGCAATATTGAAGGCAACCATCGGCTTTCTCCGTAGGGGGCAGGGGGACGAATGGGGACAGGTTCTTTCAGGAATTCTTTCAGGAATTAGAGAGATCTAATTTCAGCGGTAGACTGGATAGTAGAGGGTGCAGCTCAGGTTCGCCTCAGTCGTTTTCTCAGCGTAGGATTGATTTCAAAGTCACGGCTTTCTACGATGGGAATTATCTCTGGCTCTGGCTGAACGGACACCGCCAGGGTAATGGTGCAATTAAGGGAAGCTTTAGGTTTGCCGCCCATCGCCTGCCAAAATTCCCCCACACTTTGCAGTTGGCTGGGGCGCAGGCTCACCATTTTTATGGGTAAGGTTTGCTGCTGGAGGTTACCTTGCAGAATTTCCGCAGGCAGGTATGGAAAACGCAGCAGCACTTTCATCACTTCGCCTAAATAGCGATGCTCTTCCGCAGGACTGGAGGCTAGCTTGGGCCAGTAAGTAATGAGATAGGAGCAATCGACCCGAACGGGAGGCTGCCTTTTAGTGGCAGGGCCTTCTTCTTGCTGCCGAAATTCTGCGGCAGGGCTACGCAGATCGAGATTTTCTCGAATGTCGTAGAGAAACAGGTTAAAGGATGGGGTGTTTTCAATGAATTCCGTAAAGGGTGCCGCAAAGCTGAACCGCTGATCGCCCAGGTTGCGCGGCAACTCTCGACTGAGGAGCGCTTCTAAAGTACTGTCTAAATCCTGAAACATGGATGCACAACTCTGTGGAAATTTCGCGGCTTCAATTCATCGAGATTTTTCACCAAATTGTTGAAGAAGCCATCTGCCATAGACTTGAGTGCCTAATCAGGCCTTACCCTACTTTCTCAGGAGAAAAAGTGTCGATTCAAAGCCCCTCTTGCTAAGCGAGCTTCAGGAAAATTGCTGCTTTTACTATAGGGAACAATTTTTTCAAATACCATCTAAATTAACTATCACCGGAGGGATTTCTGTGAACGAAGATTCATTAGTAATGCCCACTCTGCTAACGGCAAAGCGAAATAACTCAGGTTATTCAGGCAGGAGTTCTATTAATGCTAGAACCTTACACGAAAATCCAAAATCTAGCAAGGGATTAAGGTTTTTGCAACGCTTGAATGCAAGATTGTCGAAAATTTGTAAAATTTGATGTGGGCTAGCCGAATAAACTTAATTTTTCTTATTCTGTTTCTGGTTAATCTAGCTACGGATACCATCATCTACAAACTTTGACCAGGCTGGCTCCATCGCTTCAAGCTTAAAATTCAAAGCAGATCTGCGTAGTGTCCTAGATCATCGGCCATCAGCAGTTTGCCCATTTTTTGATACTCTCGCCGGACGGCTTTGATCAGGTGAGGCATGGCCACGACGCCCCCATCGCTAGCGGCAAAATAGGCGGCCTTCAGGGCAATATTGCGAATGGCAGCACCGGGGATATCCAGCCGTTCGGCCAGAAAATCTAAATCCAGATTCGGGCTGCGGGGTACATGGGTAGGCCAGATTTGCTGCCAGATGCGGCGGCGTTCATCGGCTTGGGGCAGGGCAAATTCCACAATAAACCGTAGCCGTCGCAAAAAGGCTTCATCCATATTGTTTTGCAGATTGGTGGTGAGGATGGCAACACCGTCGTACTCTTCCATTTTTGCAGCAGGTAGCTGGTTTCAATATTGGCGTAGCGATCGCGGGCATCCTTCACCTCCGACCGCTTGCCAAACAGGGCATCGGCCTCGTCAAATAGCAAAATGGCGTTGGCTTGGGCGGCGGCAGTAAAAATTTGGTTCAGGTTTTTCTCGGTTTCGCCAATGTACTTACTCACCACCTGTGACAGGTCTATTTTGTAGAGATCAAGCTCTAGCTCGTGGGCAACCACCTCAGCCGCCATCGTTTTGCCGGTGCCGGGGGGCCAGCAAACAGCACCGCCAACCCGCTACCCAGGGAGAGCTTGCGTCCAAACCCCCAGGTTTCCTGCACCTGATGGCGATAGATCACCTGGTCGCAGATTTCCCGCAGTTGGGCGCTGGTATCAGCGGGCAGAATCAGGTCATCCCAGGTGTAGTGGGGTTCAATTTTGCGAGCTAGGCTGGCCAGGTTGTGCCTGACTGGGCGCGGGCGGCGGTGAAGAG
>JAAUUR010000285.1 GCA_012031045.1 Leptolyngbyaceae cyanobacterium SM2_5_2 | reverse complement strand
TGACTTATTAGCAGGTTGTGGGGGGAGAGCCTGGGCATAGCCAGCCCCAACCAGACTTGGCAGCAGGCCGCTTGTGCCAAGCAGAGTAGCTAACCCAACCCCAAAACCCATCCGAGCCAATGTCTTGACCATAGCTACTGTTTGACCTTAAAAGTCAAAGCCCACTTGAACGCCATAACAATATAAAGTCGCGCCAATTTTTTCAACCGTTTAGTCTAGCCAGTTCTAGACAGGATGGGGTAAACCCGCGTGCCCATAAAATTTTGCTAGCCACCGTTCAAGAGGAACATTAGCCAGCTTCACGGCTCGGTGGGCAATGTGCGACCTGGAAGGTACCGGAAACTTTGCCGTAACCCAATAGAAAATCCCCTGCCCATTGTTTTAATCCTCTGGCCAGAGTTATCTCCAAGACATCCTTAGCCGATGGAACATGGTAGCGTCAGCTTGACGTTTGAAGAATTGTATGTATCGGTTCCAGATTCGTGCAACGACCCAACCAGGGGAGACGATCGCCCTGGTTGGTTCAGTGCCTAGACTGGGGTTATGGGATGTTGTGCGATGTGTTCCCTTACGTACCCATCGTGATCAGTATCCGCTTTGGTGGGCCGACATTGAACTGCGTGAGGATGGTTTTGGAGCGTGGGGTGATCTCTCCCAGCCAGAACCTACCCTTGAACCTAAAATTGAATATCAATACTTACGAATTCGTGCCGATGCGAGTGTGGAGTGGGAAGCGGGAACCAATCGCTGGGTGCCCCTTGAAGCTGAACCGCTCCCCAGAGCTATTCTGGTCGAAGATGGGTGGTTTGGCACAATTCCAACCTATCCCTATGGGTACTTTTTAGACCCAGTAAATCAGCCGCCGCCATCGCCAGGTCAGGATGGACTCAAAGTGGTCGTCCTGGGCAGTTCCGTTGCCGTGGGGTGTAGTGCCTGGTTATTACGAGGATGGGCCTGGCATTTGGGAAAAGTCTTACATCAACGGTATGGGCACCAACTCATCAATAGATCAGAAATTGGTGCCAACATCAGTACAACGATCTCTCGATTTTCTCGTGTTGTGGTGCCTGAACAGCCTGACATTGTCATCATCGCGCTTTCCTTGGGAAATGAAGGGTTTGCCGCCAGCGCTCCACAGCAACGACCCGGCATTCAACGACGCTTTGAAAATGGCTTGACAACAACTGATTAAAATGACCCGTGAACTAGGAGCATTTCCCATGCTCGGTGGGGTGTATCCCAACGGTGATTACTTACCAGAGCATCGCTATTTACTGAGGGAAACCCATCAGAGAATGTTAGCGTGGGATGTTCCAGTCTTGGATTGGTTAACCGTTTTGGACGATGGACAGGGGCGTTGGAAAGCCGGTATTTCCTTTGATGCGGCCCATGCCAATACAAAGGGGCATCGCCTGATGTATGAGGCGATCGATCTCTCTCTTTTCAATCGTACAAAAGCCGATCTGGCTATTCAAAAATCTCAACCCTTAGTAGATATCACCCTCTATCAAGATGCCTGGGGATTTTGTATTGTTCTGCGTAAAACTGACAACAGTTTAAGGTTGATTAACTCAACGCCGCACAGCTACACCATTAGCCCTGATTGGCAAGATTTACAGGCGGCGTTACAGGTGGTTCCAGCACCCGCCGGGTTATACATTGCTGAATCTCAAGAACCATCTCTGCTCTATTTGTTTGTTCAAGCCGACGGCACTATTACAACTACCCTAACCATTCCTGCCCATGCCGATCTCAGTTTTTATCCGGCGGTTCATTTCTTTGCGCTTCACCAGGGGCAAATTCTGTTTCACGATGGGCAATTAAGCATCCTTAATGTTAGCGACCATCGCTTATACGTGATTAACGAATCTGATCACGAATATAATATTCAACCCATGTGGAAAGAGGTTCGAGCGGCACTAAAGGCTATGCCGCCGGGCGTCTATGAAGACCCCTGCCATCCTGATGCGGCCTTTCGCACACTGATCATTGGCACCAATGGGTTAGAGAGCCGCGTTAAGGCGGCGGCTCAATCGGCTATGATGCTGGAATACCGATGTAGTTTATCGGAGTTAAGCCGGGTTGCCATTATTCCTTTGGGTGATCGCTGTGCGGTGCGCATGCTGCTGTACAAATTAGAGTATGACGGCCCTGCTTTCCCGTTTGACCTGACGCGAACAACCAATCTGGCCGATGTGGCTGATATGATTCAAAGCGGATTTCACGATATGTGGAATCCTTATTTCTTGCATTACAACCATGATGCCAGACGCATTTATCACACGAAATGGACTGGGTTATCCTTTGCCCATGAGGTCGAAGATAGCGATAATCCGCTCCATGATATGTCTACCGTTTACGAACGCATGCGAACCCGTTACACGGCCCGCTCTAGCCGCTTTTGGTATACGCTACAAAACTGCAACAAAGCCCTGTTTGTTCGGACTGGGCTGTGCGATCGTAATAGCGTCATCGATCTTGTCCAAAAGCTTGAATTCAAATGCCAGGAAAAGCCATTTCGCCTATTACTTATCTCTCCCCAATCGTCTGATGAATTTGCTAACCTACCCAACGTGCTGCACTACTACCTGGAGTTTAATCCTGATCGCATGTACGACGATTTAGGCCACTGGCTAGACTGCACAGAGGTAATGCGAAATATTCTGAATTCCCTGGGAGTATCGAGCAAAAACCTCTTTTGGTGCCCACCCAACGTTCCAGGGTCAGGCTGAGTAAGATGGTGGAGCTATCCTTAACCGGTAGCCCTTGTCTCAATCAGGTCTAGTGTTCATGGTTACGTTGTTATCCGCCATTGCCGCAGAGCTTGAGCTTCGGGAAGTCCAGGTAGAAGCGCCCTAGCCTTGTTTGCCGAGGGAGCCACAGTACCCTTTGTGGCCCGCTATCGCAAAGAGCGCACCGGTAACTTAGATGAAGTGCAACTCCGGCAGATTGCCGAACGGCATCAGTACCTAACTGAACTGAAGCCGACCGAAAACCGTGACTGGCCGAAATTGAGGCCAGGGCAAGCTAACGCTAGAACTGAGGGCGGCCCTCTTAGCCTGCCAACAAAAAACAGAACTGGAGGATCTCTACCTGCCCTACCGACCCAAGCGCCGCACCCGCGCCACGGTGGCAAAGGAAAAAGGGTTAGAACCCCTGGCCCAGCGGATTGAGGCTTTGAACCAGTCTGGCCAGCGAGCCAACCTGCTCCAGGCAGCCCAATCCTTTGTTCAGCCCGAAAAGGGGGTAGAGAGTGCCGAGGAGGCGCTACAGGGAGCCGCAGATATTCTGGCTGAGCAAATGGCAGAACGAGCTGACCTGCGCCGTTATCTGCGGGATCAGCTCTTGCAACGGGCCCAGATTACGGCCAGCGTCAAGAAAAATCACCCGGAAGGCACCACCAAGTACGAGATGTATCGGTCCTACCAGGCTCCCGTCCGTTCCGTGGCCTCCCACAATCTGCTGGCGCTGCTGCGGGGCGAGCGGGAAGGCATTTTGAAGGTTGGGTTAGAAATTGAACCAGAGCCCATTCTGCAAATCCTGGAAAAGCGCATCGTCAAAACCCCAGTCTCTGAAGTTCGCCAGTTCTACCGGGGGTTGATTCAAGATGCCTATAGCCGTCTGATGAAACCTTCCCTGACTAGCGAGGTGATGGCGGAGAAAAAAGCCTGGGCCGATGAGGTGTCGATTCAGACCTTTGAGGCCAATCTAAAGAATCTATTGTTATCGCCACCGGCTGGGATGAAACCAACCCTGGGGGTCGATCCGGGCTTTCGCACCGGCTGCAAAGTGGCGGCGGTAGACAGCACTGGCAAGTTTTTGGAGTACCAGGCCATTTTCCCGCACCAGTCTGAACGGCAGCGGCAACAGGCGGCAGACACTCTGGCCAGGATGATTCAGACGTACCGCATTGAGTTGATTGCCATTGGCAACGGCACCGCCAGCCGCGAAACCGACACCTTTGTGGGAGAAGTTTTGAGAACGTTAAGCCATCCTCCAGTCAAGGTGCTGGTTAATGAATCGGGAGCATCGATTTATTCTGCCAGCGAGGTAGCGGCCGCAGAGTTTCCTGATTTAGATGTCACCGTTCGAGGAGCGATTAGTATTGCCCGCCGCTTGCAAGATCCCCTGGCCGAACTGGTTAAGATTGACCCCAAATCCATCGGCGTGGGGCAGTACCAGCATGATGTTGATCAGAAGCGGCTGAAGCAAAAGCTGGATGACACGATCGAAAGCTGCGTCAACTATGTGGGGGTGGACTTAAATATGGCTTCCCGTGAGTTGCTCACCTACGTGTCGGGCATTACCTCAACCGTGGCTAACAACATTGTGGAGTACCGCAATGCCAACGGTGCGTTTCAGTCTCGCCAGGAGTTGCTGAAGGTGAAAAAGCTGGGGCCAAAAGCCTTTGAGCAGGCCGCCGGATTTCTCCGCATTCGCAACGGCAAAAATCCCTTGGACAATACAGCCGTGCATCCCGAAAGCTACGGTATTGTGGACGCGATCGCAGCTGACCTGGCCCTTCCCCTTGAGCAACTCCCCAAGGCCACTGACCAGCTCAAACGGTTGAATCTCAAAACATACACCACCGCTGCAGCTGGCGAACTCACCCTGCGAGACATTCTGCACGAGCTAGAAAAGCCCGGTCGCGACCCGCGCGAACAGTTCACCTACGCCCGTTTTCAGGAGGGCATCGACGACATTACTGACCTCACGCCAGGCATGTCCTTAGAGGGCACTATTACCAACGTTACTAACTTTGGAGCCTTTGTGGATATTGGCGTGCATCAGGATGGACTGGTGCACATCTCCCAAATGGCGGATCGCTTTGTTAAAGATCCCAACGACATTGTTAAAGTTGGCCAGGTGGTGACCGTGCGCGTGTTGGAGGTAGACCCCAAACTCAAGCGCATTGGCCTCTCGATGAGAAAGGGTGGGTAAGCTTCGATGCGCAAAAATCAGGAATTCCTGAAATTGGCACTGTGGCAGTTGCAAGAGGTGTCACTCAACCATTCAGGCGATTTAGAGAGCTGTTATAAAGGTCACAGGGCCATTTGATGGCAAGGTTTTTGCCCTCAGCGCTATTTTGGCTGGCTAGATAGCCCATTAACCAGCCAAAAGCATGGCCGAGCGACGGCTACCCCCTTCCCCGAAGAGCACCGATGAGAACTATTGCATTCATCCCATCCATAGTTGGGATGCTTCTAAGTGTTTCCCTGGCAGCCTGTGCTGGTTTGTCTCGTGAGTCTCAAACGCTGGCCTCTACAGCCACCGAAACAACGGTTGAGCCTACGCCCCTGCGCCAATGGCCCGACATGCTTGAATCAGCCTCTGCCCCCATGGGCTGGCAGGTGACGCCCTGCGAGAACTCAGCCCTCCTCTGCGTGGAAGCGGGGGAAAAATTTGTGGGCACCGTTGAATTCATCAGCTACCCCTTAGCCGATATTCAGCGCCAGACTGAGGAGAGCCGTTCCGACGCCAGTGAGGCGAACTCAGACCTTGAAACGTTAAGGCAGTGGGTGGCTAACCACTACAAAACCATTCAAACTGACCGAGCCCAGGCCGATCCTACCCTGGTGTTTTTACCTAGAGCTTCGGAGGAAGTCTCCGTAGGTGGCCTGCCGGGGCTCCGCTATGGGTTTACTATCCGCCACAGCAGCGACATTCTGGCGGAGCGCACCGTCGGCTATATCACCACTGACGGCACCACCTTATACCTATTCGTGACCGGACTGACCAACGGTGATCCGGCTGGCACCTTCCTCAGCGATGCGGCCTTACAACAATTTGAGCCGCACCTGGCAGAAATTATGGCGGAGTTGTCGTTGTAGCAACGTTTGCAGAACTAACGCCACCGATACTTTCCATAGAAATTTGCCATGGGTTAACCGAGGAAATTCCCTATGATAGGGGAAACTTCACCCAGAGTCACCCATGAAACAGCTATATCGATGGAGTTTGGGGCTTTTGCTGGCCCTGTTTACCCTGGTTGGTATTGTCAGCCTACAAACCCAGGGATTGGCCCAGGATTCTGCTGAGAGCACATTGCCTACCCTAGAGGCCGCAGGCCTAAGCCTTGAAGAACTAGCCGACGGGATTTATGGCTTGATAGCCAGCACTGACTTTCCACCACAGGATCCAATGGTGGCTATTTGCAATGGCGGTATCATTATCGGCAACGATGGTGTAGTGGTCGTAGACCCATTTCACAACAAAGCGCTAGGCAACCTATTGCTGCAAACCGCTGCTACTCTGACCGATCAGCCAGTGCGCTACGTCATTAACACCCACTACCACTTTGACCATACCGGCGGTAACCCGGCGGCTTCGGCTCAAAATTTGCCCATTCTAGGGCGTGGCCCAATCCGTGAGTTTATGCTCACTCGAAATAGCGAAACAGATCCCCAAGTTACCCCGCCGGAGGTCATTATCAACGGCGCTTGGGAAGTGTGGCTAGGCGATCGCCAGGTTCAAGTTCGTGAGTTTGACGGCCACTCTGGAGGCACCGACCTGATTGTTTACATCCCCGATGCCGATGTGTTGATGCTGGGTGATCTGCTGTTTAACCAACGCATTCCCTACGTTGGCGATGGCCACATTCGCACTTGGCAAGCCACTCTGCAAGAACTCAAAGTAGCTTACCCAACCGCCACTCTACTGCCGGGTCACGGCCCAGTGACCAGTGAGCAAGGCATCGAGACATTGCTCGGCTTTTTGAATGACCTGGAAGCTCTTGCCCTCGGTTGGCAAGCTAACGGCGTGACGGCTGAAGAGGCCAAGGCTACACCCATTCCCGATGTCTACAAAGATTTTCTATTCCAGGGGCTTTTTCCCATTGCGCTAGAAACCGCTTACCAGCAAATTACTCTGGGACAAGACGATGCTACTGCAATGCAAGCTTACTTGCAGGCCCAATCTGTCCAGCCATGAAAGCACTTTAGATCGCACTTTAGATC
>JAAUUR010000284.1 GCA_012031045.1 Leptolyngbyaceae cyanobacterium SM2_5_2 | reverse complement strand
GACCGCCCCAATGATCCCTAAGGGGATGGCAATTAGCCAGGTCACCAGAAATGCGGCGAAAGACAGCAACAGCGTATTGGGCACCCGCTCCCAGACGAATATCCACCACGGGGCGCTGGTAGGCAAAACTGAGCCCAAAATTGCCGTGGAACACCACCTGGTAGAGCCAGTTAAAGTATTGCCGCCAAACCGGTTGATCTAGCCCGAACTGGGCTTCAAGCTGCTGAAAGGTTTCTGCAGAAAACTGCGGACTCTGCCGATACTGGTCGAGAAAGTTCCCAGGGGCGAGCTGAATCACAAAGAAGCTGAGGGCCGAGGCGAGCAGTAGCGTCAGCAGCGCCTGCAAAATCCGCTTCAGGATGTAAAGCGTTGTTTCGCTGGTTACCCAGTTAACTAACCGGGTCCAGGGGGTAGTAGAGGGTCGCAGGGGCGAAGAAGACTGGGCCATCCGGATGCGTTTGAAAGGGCTAGGGGGACACGTCTAAGTTAAATGATTTTAAACCACCTCGGCTTCGGCCCAGCCAATCAGGGACAATCCAGCCAGGCTGACGATTGGCTTCATGGCCTTGCCTCAAGGCAACCAATGCAACATTAGATTGCGTGCCGACCCATATTAAGGCTTTCATAACCTTCGCTCCCTAGATTCGAGGGTTATGTTCCATTTCTTACTTCACCTATTCAGGAAAACGCCATTAGGACAACCCTATGACCACTGTTCAAGCTCCTCCCACCAAAACCAGCACTGTGGTTCTGGTGGCTCCTCTCTCAGGGCAACTGATGCCCATTGACCAGGTGCCCGACCCGGTGTTCGCCCAAAAAATGGTGGGCGATGGTATTTCTATTGACCCCATTAGCCAGGTGTTGCTGGCCCCCTGCAACGGGGAAATTGTGCAAATTCATAGCGCTAACCATGCCGTTACGGTTAAGACGGCGGAAGGCATCGAAGTCTTGATGCACATTGGCATTGATACGGTGGCCTTGAAGGGCCAGGGCTTTATCCCTAAGGTGAAGGTGGGAGATCGCGTCAAAACCGGCGACATCCTGGTGGAGTTTGATGCCGACTATGTGGCTATCCATGCTCGCAGCCTGCTGACGCAGATTGTGATTACCAATAGCGATCGGGTCACCGAGTTCAGACCGGCTACGGGTATGGTCAACGCCTCCAGAGACACCATCCTGGAGTTGGTAATAGCCGGTGGGGCCAGTGCTGGTGCCGCAGAAGTCGGGCCAACCGTCACCTCCCAGGCGATCATTATTCCTAACCCGGTCGGTCTGCATGCCCGGCCCTCGGCGGTGTTAGCGCAGTTAGCCAAGAAGTACGAATCCACCATTCGCCTGCACCGGGGTAGCGACAGTGCCAACGTCCGCAGTGTGGTCGGCATCATGGGGATGGAGGTCAACCGAGGCGATACGGTTACCCTGGAGGCCACCGGTGCCGATGCCGAGGCGGCCATTGCGGAACTGGCCGAAGCTGTGCGCACGGGTTTAGGGGAAGAAGGCGCAGTACCAATCGAGGCGGCCCCGGCCAGCATTGCCCAGGCTGAGGTATCGGCCCCGGCCCCCCGACCCAGAAGCGAAGATCCCAACATCATTTTGGGCGTGTCGGCTTCCGCCGGTTTGGCCGTGGGCAACACCTACCATTGCCAGCGCCAAACTATTCAAGTAGACGAGGAAGCTAGCGACCCCAACGCCGAGCACCGTAAGTTAGAAAAAGCTATTGACCAGGCCCTGTTGGCAATCGAAAACCTGCGGGCGAAGGTGCATGGCCAGGGCAACCCCAGCAAGGCGGCTATTTTTGCGGCCCACCAGGAACTCTTGGCCGACCCGGAACTGCTGGACATTGCCGGAAGTGCCATCGATAAGGGTAAAAGCGCCGCCTTTGCCTGGCAAAAGCCTACTCTGTTCTGGCCGACCAGCTCTCCCAGTTGAAGAACCCCATGCTGGCTCAGCGGGCTACTGACCTGCGGGATGTGGGCGATCGCGTCCTCCGCATTCTCACCGGCGTCCAGGCGGAAAGCTTCACCTATCCCGAAAACACCATTCTGCTGGCCGAAGACCTCACCCCTTCGGACATGGCTAACCTCGACCCCAGCCGGGTGAAGGGTTTCTGCACGGTGGCTGGGGGTGCCACCTCCCACGTGGCGATTATGGCCCGGTCGATGGGGTTACCGGCGATCGCCGGCATTGAGCCGCGCGTGCTGGATCTGCCCGATGGCACCCCGGTGATTCTCGACGGCACCAAGGGCAAACTGCGGCTGAATTCCTCCACCGAGGAACTGGAGCACACCCAGACTAGCATTGCTCGCCAAAAAGAAAAGCAAGCGGCTGATTTAGAACGCGCTTTTGAGCCCGCCATTACCCAGGACGGGCGGCAGATTGAGGTGGTCGCCAACATCGGCAGCCAGAAGGATGCCGAAGCCGCCATGAAAGTCGGCGGCGAAGGTGTTGGCCTGCTACGCACCGAGTACGTGTTCATGGAGGTCAGCGCTCCCCCCAGTGAAGAGCACCAGGAAGCGGTGTATCGAGGTATTTTGGCGGTCATTGGCCCGGATCGCCCGGTGATCATCCGCACCCTGGATGTGGGCGGCGACAAGCCCCTACCCTACCTGGCCATGCCCGCTGAAGAAAACCCCTTCCTGGGCGAACGGGGCATTCGGCTGGGCTTCGACCGCCCCGAACTGATGCGCACTCAGTTTCGGGCCATTCTTCGGGCCTCTACCGCTGGGCGCGCCCTGGTGATGTTCCCGATGATCGCTCAAATTGAAGAGCTGAAGATGGCCAGGGCCGTGATGGAAGAGGAGCGCCAAAAGCTGGGGGTGCCTCCCATTGAAATCGGCATCATGATCGAGGTGCCCGCCGCCGCCGTTTTGGCCGAGCGCTTTGCGGAATATGTCGATTTCTTCTCCATTGGCACCAACGACCTGACCCAGTACACCCTAGCGATGGATCGCGGCCACCCCAAACTGGCCCCCTACGTCGATGCCCTCAACCCCAGCGTACTGAAGATGATCGACCTGACCGTGCGCGGTGCCGACCAACACGGTAAATGGGTAGGCGTCTGCGGCGGGGTAGCAGGCGATCCGCAAGCCGTCCCCATTCTGGTCGGTCTGGGGGTTAAAGAACTCAGCGTCAGTGTGCCGGTAATTCCCACTGTCAAAGCCCAGGTACGCACCCTGAGTTTGAGCCAGTGCCAAGAACTAGCCCAAACAGCCCTGCGCTTAGACTCCGCCGCCCAAGTGCGTGAACTCGTGCCCTTAGAAGACCTTTAGAGCTTGAGGTTTAAGGCTAGAACGCTGGTACAGAAACCCGGTTTCTCGGACAGAATGCCGGTCATGCCGTTAGGTCAGCGATGAAGAAACCGGGTTTTTAGCCATACCGTACCGATGCTCTAGGCGTAGGGCTCATTCGACAGCAAAAGACAATGGAGGCATAGCCCTTACCTGAAGCTCCCCCCTCTTCCCTTTTCCTTCTTCGTTCTTCCCTCCTCTCCTATGACTCTTAAAGACACCTGGAACAAAGCCTTCGGGCTTTTGCAAAAAATGGGGAAGTCCCTCATGCTTCCCGTGTCGGTGCTGCCCATTGCCGGCCTACTTTTGGGCCTGGGCAGTGCTCGACTGATTGAGCTGCAGCAAATTGATCAGGGCATCATCAGCGATGCCAAGTTCTGGTGGTTGCCAGAATGGTTAGCCACCATCATGCGCAACTCTGGCGACGCCATCTTCGCCAGTATGCCGCTGATTTTGCCATTGCAGTGGCCATTGGCTACACCGGCAACGATGGGGTGTCTGCCCTGGCGGCAACGGTTGGCTTAATGGTGTTTCTGGCCACGCTGGGAGCCGTTGCGGTAGGCATGGGCCTGGAGACTACCCCGGTGCTGGGCATTTCTACCCTGGATACTGGCGTTTTTGGCGGGTTGATTATGGGCTGTATTGCGGCCTATATGTTCAATAAGTTTTTTCGGATTACCTTGCCGCCTTACCTGGGCTTCTTTTCCGGCAAGCGCTCGGTGCCCATCATCACGGCCTTTGCCGCCATTCTGATGGGCATCATCATGAGTGTGATCTGGCCACCGGTAGGAGCGGTGATCAACACCTTTGCCCAAAGTGCCGCCGAAGGCGACAACGTGCCCCTGACGGTGGCTGTGTATGGGCTCATCGAACGGCTACTGTTGCCCTTTGGGTTACACCACGTTTGGAACGTGCCTTTCTTCTTTGAAATTGGCTCGTTCCAAGACCCCATTACCGGCGAAACCGTGCGGGGCGACATTGCCCGCTTCTTTGCTGGCGACCCAACGGCTGGCATTATCGGCGGCGCCTACTGGTTTAAGATGTTTGGTCTGCCAGCGGCGGCCATTGCTATCTGGCACAGTGCCAAACCCAAAAACCGTAAGCAGGTCGGGGGGTTGATGATTTCGGCGGCCCTAACCGCATTTCTAACCGGTATTACCGAGCCGATTGAATTCTCCTTTCTGTTTGCTGCCCCTGTCTTGTTTGGGGTGCATGCTGTCATCGCGGGCTTCTGTAACTGGCTGTTTGTCACCCTGGGCGGGCGCATGGGGTTTACCTTCTCCCACGGGCTGATTGACTTTGTGTTGTTCAGCAGCCTGGGCACCAAGGTTTGGCTAATTCCAGCCTTGGCCCCCATCTTTGCGGCCCTGTACTACTTCACCTTCCGGTTTATGATTCGCCAGTTTGATCTCAAAACCCCTGGCCGTGAAGCCGATATTGAGACCGATGAAGTCACCGCAGCCATCACGGGCGATGCCGCAGAAATGTCTAAGGCTCTGGTGCTGGCCTTTGGCGGACGTAGTAACATCAAAAACCTGGATGCCTGCATTACTCGCCTGCGCATTGAGGTAAACGACATGGCCAAGGTCAATGTGCCTCGTCTTAAGGCCCTGGGTGCATCAGGCGTGGTACAGGTTGGCCAGAATGCCCAGGCTATCTTTGGCCCCCGTTCCGATAACCTGAAGACCGACATGGCAGAATACATCAGAACCGCTGGCCCAGAGGCCGATGCGGTAGAAATTCCGGCTGAGGGGTTTGTGGATGAAACTGCGGCCGATTTGGCCAAAATTCCCCCCGATCCTAAGGCTGGCGAAAAAGCCGAAGGCATGGTGGCCGCTTTGGGCGGTGCCGACAATATCCGTACCATTGATTCGGTGGCGCTAACCCGCCTGCGAGTAGAAGTAACGGAGGCCAACCGGGTAGACGAACGCGGTCTGCAAGCGGCTGGTGTGCAGGGCATTATGCGGTTGCAAGATCATGTGCTGCACCTGGTTACGGGCCTCAACGCCGACCAATACGCGGGTGAGATCATCAAGCGGATGGGTACCAAGGTGTGAGGTTTAAGGTTTAGGGTTTAAGGTTTAAGGGAAATTTCAGATCCTGAGCCTTAAACCCTAAACTTTGCGACTTAAACTATAAGACTCTGTTGTTCACTGAGATTTCCTTATGAAACATGCCCTATTGAGCAGTGTTCTGCTCTTGAGCTTCGGCATCACCGCCTGTGGGACAAATAACCAGGTGTCAGCTTCTTTGCCTGAGGCAGAACAACCCAGCCAGCCAACGGCTGAAACCGCCCCAGTTCAAGAGCCCCCTGCGGTGGCTCAAGTAGAACCTAACCAAGATAGTCTACAGATGACCTGCCCCGGCTCAATTCAGGTCAATGATGTTGACTTCACGGTGTTTTTTACCCGCGAAGCCGGGTTCTCGCGTATCCAGTTGCGGCGGCGCTCGACGGGTCAGCAAATCGCGGAAGCTTTCCTCAGCTATGACCGCAAAAATGACAAAGGCCAGGCAATCTGGCGTGGGGCCGTCAACGATGCGGCCGATGTCACCCTGGTGCACCTATCTACCCGCCCAGCCCAACGTGGCGACCAGGTTTCCGTTGGCTACGATCGGCAATGGGGCCGTGGTACCTGCCGATAATGGAAACCGCTAAGAAAACGGTTGTAGTGGTCGGAGCCAGCCGGGGCATTGGCGCAGCGGTGACCCAGCACTTTGTCGAGGCAGGGCATCGGGTATTTTCTGTCTCTAGAGGCGCTGCGGTAGCCGGTGAATGGATTCAGGCCGATATCTCTGCGCCCGATGGCATCGCTACTATCAAGGCGGCTATTGGTGCTCAGCCTCTGGATGCTCTCCTGTTCATGGGCGGCGTGTGGGAAGATAACGCCTTCACCGAGGCCTACGACTTTTTCAACAGCTCTGACTCGGAAACCCGTTTTGTCCTTAGCGTCAACACCATCGCCCCGATAGAGATTACCCGGGCTGTGGCCGATAACCTGGCCCAAGGGCATAATCCGCGCGCGATCTACATTGGTGCGCTGACTGGCTTTGACAACTGCGCTTCTCCTGAAGTCGCCAATACAGCCTCCAAGTTTGGGCTGCGGGGTGCGGTTCAAGCGCTCAGGCTGGCGCTGCGGAGTAAAAACATTGGCGTTACCGTTATCAACCCTGGCAATGTCGCGACCGAAGAGGTGATGTTGGACATTGCCGAGGGTCGGTTTCCGCCCCAAACGCCAATTCCTATGTCGGATTTGATCGTTAGCATCGAGTGGGTACTTAGTCTGTCGCCCCACGTTGACGTACCAGACCTGAACTTACACCAGCGCAGCTAGACAGCCTGACGGGGTCTCACAAAATCCTCAAGACAACGCCAACGCCTTAATAGCTGAAAACATTACACAGTCTGGCGTGGGCGCACCAATAGCAGGGGCTCGGCCTCCTCAAAGTCATGTTTTTTGTAGAAGGGCAGCATGTCTGGCAAACAAAACAGTTGGATGCACTCCACCTGAGACAATACCGGATGCGATACCACCTGCTGCATTAGCCTTAGGCCCAGCCCTTGGCCACGATGGTTTCAGACACAATCACATCAAAGACAATGGCTCGGTAGACGCCATCGGTGAGCACCCGCGCAAAGGCTACTAAGTTCTGCGTATCCTCGTCGCAGAGGCCAAAGAGGAGAT